>CAJGBX010000075.1 GCA_904501685.1 Clostridiaceae bacterium | reverse complement strand
TGTAGTTAGTCGAAACGCTCTAAAAGCGTTTCGACAAGCCACTTTTCAAGTGGCTTTAGCAAAATTAAATTGCAATTTAATTTTGCGCGACACTCATTTCAATGGAAAAGGACAAATTTTTAGTAAAAATTTGTCGCAAAATCAAAGATTTTGTGGCGAAACAGGGTTGTTTCGCCTAACCTTTTTCATTATAAATCCAAGCCCTCGGCTTCGTTGAAGCCGAGCATTATATTCATACACTGTACTGCGGCGCCCGAAGCACCCTTACCTAAATTGTCAAACCTTGCAGATACGGTAAAGCGTTCATTGTTTCCTGTAACAAAAATCTGCATTTTGTCCTTACCCGACAGGTTGTTTGAGCCGAGCATTGAGCCTTGACCTTCACCGTTTATATCCGAAACATCAATAAATTGCTTGTCGGAATATTTATCGAGGTAGACCTTTCTTACGGCTTCAATTCCGCCCTTGACCTCAGAGCCGAAAAAGGGTACAGTCACCAGCATTCCACTATAATAATCATCAACAATAGGGGAGAAAACGGGTTTATTCTCAAGACCTGAGATTGCCGCCATTTCAGGCAAATGCTTGTGTTCCTGCCCTAATGCGTAAATTCTTGCGCTGTTCATTTCGTCTTGCTTTTCGGTTTCGTACTGCGCAATCATCTTCTTGCCGCCGCCGGAGTATCCGGTCAACGAAAAGCAGGTGATAAGTGCATCGCTTCCGATAACACCGGCCTCAACCAAGGGACTTACAATTGCATTAAAGCCGCTTGCGTGACAGCCGGGAACGGCAACACGCTTTGCAGTCGGCAGCTTTTCGGCAAGTTCCTTTTTTAACTCCGGAAAGCCGTAAACCCAATCAGGATTGATACGGTGTGCCGTAGAGGTATCAATAATTCGCACATTTTCATTATCTATCAGGCCGACCGCTTCAATAGCGGCGGCATCAGGCAGGCAAAGAAAGGCAACGTCGCAGGCGTTTAAATACTTACGCCTTTCCTCTAAATCCTTACGCTTGTCCTCAGGAATAAGCATAAGCTCAATATCGCATCTGTCTTTCAAACGGTCGATAATCCGAAGTCCCGTTGTACCCTCGCGTCCGTCTATAAATACCTTAAACATCAATAAGTCTCCTTAAAATATGCAAAAAATATGCTCCCACACTATGTATTTTATAATTATACAATAAAAATGAATAAAATCAAGTCTTTTTTTAATTTTTATATAAAGTATGCAAAATCCCGAATTTCAGGGCAAAATACTGTAAAAAAGCAACAAAAACGCCGAAATTCACCGTTGTAGGATATAAGTGATAAAGATGCGGTGCGATAGTTCAAATGTATAAATAAACATTTTTATGCATAAAAATGCAATCGACAGCATAGCGTAAAGTGTTTATATTTTGCACGTTTTGGAATAATAGTGTTAATAAAGTGTAAATTTAAGACAGTAAGGTTTACATTTTAATAAAACAGTGGTAAAATTTAATAAAATAATTTTTTGGGGTAATTATATGCAACCAACCTTCAGTGAAATAAAAAAAGCCGCCAAAAGTGCGTTAAAGCACCGTTGGCCCGAGGCAATTGCGGTCTCGTGTATTTTGATAGTAACCTCTCTTTTGAACACATATATGCAGTATATATTAATGAGTCTTTTTAAGGTTGGACAGTCCTGGAGTCCCTTTAATATGGCTCAGATTTCGGTTTACAGTCAGCCGGCAAGCATTGGAATTACGGTATTTTCGGCGTTGTACGGTGTTTTCATAACCTTGCCGTTAATACTGGGTGTTATGCGTTGGTTTTGGCAGGTCACAGCAGGAAGCTCGGCCTCGGTCGGAGAAATATTTTGTTATTTTTCATCAACGAAAGTATATTTTAAGACACTGTTGCTGTCATTGAGGCTTCTTTTAAGGCTTTTAATCGGCACAGTCGTGTGCTTTTTGCCGTTTAATATCGTAATTGTACTGACCTCGCCTGATTTATACAATATGTTAGGTGTTGCAATGCCAATGGCAATGGAGGTACTTTATCCGTTGCTTGATTTCTTTATTGTATTAGGCTTTGCTTTATTACTGTTTTGGTCAACGGTTTACATTTTGTGTTACACGGTGGCATTTTCGGAGGGTGAGCTTTCGGTCGGCAAAATTATCCGCCATACAGCCAAGCTTTCCAAAGGCTTTCGCCTTAATACCGTTGGATTCATTTTAAGCTTTAGCGGTTGGCTTTTGCTGTCGGTGCTGGCAGTTCCGATTATCTTTACCTTGCCGTATTTGTTGGCATCGTTGTGTGTTTACGGGCGTGAGGTATACCGTGCTTCAAGGCATAGTGAACAGTCTGCATTATAAACCGAAGGTCATTTTCACACCCTTGAGGCTGACTGAGGTATTGCTCGTGAAGTGAATTTAAGCCGTCGTTTATGTTTAAATGTAAATCGGGGTATTCCTTTGAAAAGTCGAGCTTTTCAAACAATGTGTGAAGTGCTTTTTCGTATCTGGAGTGCTCATAAAGTCCGCCTTTATAGGTTATATTATGTGTAAAGGTAAAGGCATCGCAGATGAAGTGCACAAGCTGACCTAATGAAAAATAGGAAAGACGTCCCATTAAAAGGTCGCGGAGTCCGGATGAAAGATAGTCTCTCCGGTTACCCCAATTGTGACCGAAAAAAGGTTTTACCGAAAAGCCCTTTAAATAGGAAAATGGGTTGATGTCGGGCGTAACTGAGCCTATAATAAACATAAGGCGGTCATAAGCACTGCTGTCGGGAAGGTATTGGTCGGCAAGCTTTTTTGCGAATTTCAAATGGGTTTGGGTCTTCATTTTTAACTCCTTTAGTCATTATCGGGTATCGGCTAAAGGAATTTTGTGTAGTATTTTAAAAAATATTAAGCCGTGGGAGGTTTTTTAAGTGTTTTATATTGATTGGACTTATATTATTCTGGTAATGCCGTTTGTGATTTTGTCTATGGTTGCAAGCGCGAGGGTTAACAGCTCGTTTAAAAAGTATTCCGAGATGTACTCTCGCCGTGGACTGACTGCATCTGAGGCTGCAAGAAGAGTTTTGCAGGATAACGGCGTTTTTGATGTTAAAATCGAACGGGTGCAGGGTCACTTGACCGACCATTTTGACCCTAAGAGCAATATCATAAGACTTTCGGAAAATGTTTACGACAGCACCTCGGTGGCGGCTATCGGCGTTGCCTGTCACGAGGCGGGTCATGCCGTTCAGCACGCTGTGGGTTATTTGCCGGTTAAAATCCGTACTGCCATCGTCCCGATAACAAATATCGGCTCCAAGCTTTCGGTACCGCTTATTATTTTAGGTATTTTTCTTTCCTATTTCGGCGCTCAGTATGCCATTATTTCGTACATTGGCGTTGCTTTGTTTGCACTGTGTGTCGTATTTCAGCTGGTGACCCTGCCGACCGAGTTTAATGCCAGCCGCAGAGCTGTGAGAGCCATCACCGACGGCGGCATTTTGGATGATGATGAAGCCAAAGGTGCCAGAAAGGTACTGTCGGCCGCCGCAATGACCTATGTTGCCGCATTGGCAGTAACCGTTATGCAGCTGTTAAGACTTTTGTTGATTGTTGCAAGCTCTCAGCAACGCAGAAGAAATTAAATGCTGATAAAAAGAAATGCCGCCGAGCGTAAAGCTCGGCGGCATTGTGTATTATATAATAATTATTCTTCGTTATCCTCAGATTCTTCAAGCTTTGGTAAGCGTTCGACCGAAATGCGAACAATCCGTCGCTCGCCCATTTCGTCAACCGTAAAGGAATACCCACCATAAAATACAGTTGGGTGCTCAAAGCTTTCGGGGACACGTCCCAAAACCGACATCATATAGCCGGCAACGGTTTCATATTCGCCCTCAGGCAGTTCAATTCCCAAAAGCTCGTTAACCTCTTCAATTGCCGAAATACCGTCAATACTGAACTTGTCCTCACTGATTTGCTCGATTTCCTCATCCTCGTCGTCAAATTCGTCCTGAATGTTACCGACAATCGACTCAATCAAATCCTCAATCGTTACGATACCTGCAACACCGCCGTATTCATCGGAAACAATGACCATCTGCAGGTGCTTTTCAATCATTTCGTTCAAAACATCACTGCATTTTTTGGATTCGGGTATAAACATAGCTTCACGCATAAGGTCGGAAAGCCTGAGCTTTGCAGGAATTTTAGCACCGACATATTTCAGTAAATCCTTAACATAAAGGATACCCTTGATGTTGTCAAGCTCGTCCTCGTAAACCGGCAAACGTGAGTAGCCGGCATCTATGGCTTTTTCGACAACCTCACTTACCGGCTCTGAAACCTCAGCGGCGGTAAGGTATGTACGGTGGGTCATAACCTCGCCCGCTGTACGGTCACCGAATTCGAAAATGTTGTTAATCATTTCCTTTTCGATTTCCTCTAAAACGCCGGATTCCTCACCCTCATCTACCATAGAACGGATTTCGTCTTCAGTAACGGGAGCCTCGTCAGCGTGAGGGTCACCGCCGAAGACTTTAACCAAAAGTTTCGATACAAGAGAGGTTGTTACGGTGAACGGCCAAAGTATGATTTTAGAGAAGCTCAGTATTCCCGAAAGGGAAGCCGATAGCTTTTCACAATTTTTCTTGCCTAAGCGTCTCGGCATCATAAGACCGAAAACGGTAAATAAAGCTGAGGCAATTAAAGTAATTATAATGCCTGAAAGTATAACCGAAATAAGGTAATCCTTTAAGCTTACATATGCTGAAACCGAAAGTCCTTTTACTGCATATCGGGGCCAAAAGCCCAAAAGTGCACAGGCAACGCCAACGCAGGCACAAACGGCGGTGTTGGCAGCAGAAATATCAGCCGGCTTAGGGAACTTGTCCAAAAGCTTGATAAGGCGTATTGCGGCCTTGTCCTTATTTTCTGCCGATTCTCTCAAGCGTTTTTCATTTACCTCTCTTAAAGCCGAGGTGCCCATAGTTACCAAAAGGCTTAAAAGGGTTACGAGGCAGTAAACCAAGACAAAAATTACAGTGTTAGGTTCAGGTTCGGGGTCGTCCATTTTTTAATTCTCCAATTCAAAATTATACATTAGTATAGGTAAAATCTACCTACCCAAGTATATATATTATACGCTAAGTTTCCATTTGTCAATGAATATTGTTATTCAACAGCAGAATTAACGGTTAAAATACGGAAAATTTGTAAAAAATGCTTTATTATTTTTGAGGTTTGTGCTACAATTATATATAATTATCTGCTTGTTAACCGAATGTTTACAAATTAGCCGGCGATAATTGTTAAAATATTAATAATGAAAAACAATTCAGTTTGTTTGGAGGAAGCATATATGATAGAAGTCAAAAACCTCTCCAAGAAATATGGCTCTCATGTTGCGGTAAATGACGTAAGCTTTACCATTAACGACGGTGAGATTTTAGGTTTCTTGGGACCTAACGGTGCAGGTAAAAGTACCACAATGAATATCGTTACGGGTTATCTCTCGGCAACCTCAGGAAGTGTAGCTATTGACGGCTATGATATTCTTGAAAACCCTAACGAGGCGAAGATGCGTATAGGCTATTTACCCGAGCTGCCGCCATTGTATCTTGATATGACGGTTAAGGAGTATTTGAGCTTTATTTTTGATTTGAAAAAGGTTAAATTCCCGAAGGGTCCGCATATTGAAGAAATCTGCAGGCTGGTTAAAATCGACCATGTCAAGAGCAGATTGATTAAAAACCTTTCAAAGGGCTACCGTCAGCGTGTCGGTATTGCACAGGCACTTATCGGCAATCCCGATGTTTTGATTTTGGACGAGCCCACAGTAGGTCTTGACCCCAAGCAGATTATTGAAATCAGAACACTTATTACCGAGCTCGGTAAAAACCATACTGTTATTTTAAGCTCGCATATTTTGTCTGAAATTCAGGCGGTTTGTGAGCGAGTTATTGTTATCAACCACGGTAAGATTATTGCCGACGATACTCCGGGCAACCTTTCTAAGACTTTGTCTGACGACCACACCTTGACAATTCGTGTCGGCGGACCGAGAACTGAGGTTTTGAAGACCTTGGCAACTGTTCCCGGTGTTATAAATGTCACTTGCACCGGTATGCAGGAGAAAAATTCCAATGACTTTATTATCGAGCCGGACGGCCAAACCGACGTTCGCAGAGGTATTTTTGACCGCTTGGCTGAAAGAAAATGGCCGCTTATGCTTATGCAGTCCAATGAGCTGAGCCTGGAGCAAATTTTCTTAAGACTTACCGAAATGTCGGAGGAGGAGCAGCAAAGACTGTTCTCTAAAAATAAGCAGGCCGAGACTTTGGAGTCTGAGGCCTTAACCGATGAAGCAGCAGAAGGGGAGGAAAAATAAATGAGCGCTATATTTAAAAGAGAATTTAAGTCGTTTTTCACCACCCCTATAGGCTATGTTTTTTTAGCCTTGATGATGTTTGCTCAGGGTATGAGCTTTGCTGAGCTTTATTCTTACGGTCTTACCGATATAAGCTACATATTCAGTACGTTTTTATC
>CAJGBX010000074.1 GCA_904501685.1 Clostridiaceae bacterium | reverse complement strand
CGATGCCCGTGAGGACGGCGTGAACGACCCTGAAAATGCTTATCTGCCTGACGATGCCGTTCTTTTAAAGGCCGGTGAGCATATGAATCCCGACAGCATTATATTGGATAAGGATAAATCTACTGTATTTATCAGTGACCCTTTATTAAAGCTTGATGTTGGTGCTATTGCTAAGGGCTGGTCGGTTCAGCGTGTGTGTGTGAGTGCACCTGAAGGACTGCTTTTAAGTGTGGGAGGAAACGTATGTGCTACGGGGCCCAAGGACGAAAATGGCACTGCCTGGTCGGTAGGTATCCAAAATCCTAAAGGCGGTAATAATCTGCACGTGCTTAACATTACTTCAGGCAGTGTTGTCACAAGCGGAAGCTATCAGCGTGCATATGCCGTAAACGGCAGACTTTACCACCATATTATCGACCCCGTAACGCTTTACCCCGGTGAGCTTTGGATCTCGGTGACCATAGTTTCAACGGATTCGGGCCTGGCTGACGTGCTTTCGACCTCACTGTTTTTGCTGGACCGTGAAAAGGGTCAGGCGCTTTTAGAAAAATTCAGTGCTGAAGCCTTATGGGTAGACGCAAATGAAAATCAATATTACAGTCCCGGTTTTCGGGATTTAATCAGAAATTAAGGTAGATAAATTTATGAAACGACTTTTTTTCGGTGGGATTCATCCCCGCTATAATAAGGAAATGTCTTTAACCCGGGACAGTCTGAATACTGTTTCTCCAAAACAGGTTATAATTCCTTTAAAACAGCATATCGGTGAGCCTTGCCAACCGTTGGTAAAGGTCGGTGATCGTGTGCTAAAGGGTCAAAAAATCGGTGACAACGATGGTAGGTGCGTCCCTGTACACGCTTCGGTTTCGGGCACTGTTTCGGCTATTGAGCCGAGAATTCACCCCAACGGACAAATGGTTGAAGCCATTATAATCGACAACGATTTTAAAGATGAGGCTGTTGCATTCAACGGCTGTGATATTCCTTTAGAGCAATTGGATGTTGACACTGTGCTTCACACCATTCGTGAAGCCGGAATCGTCGGTATGGGCGGTGCCGCCTTCCCCGGCAATATAAAGGCTCTCGCCTCATTAGGCAAGGTTGATACCCTGATTGCCAACGCCTGCGAGTGTGAGCCATATATCACTGCCGACGATACTCTTTTAAGAAACGACCCCGAGTTTGTAATTGAGGGAATGCTGATTCTTCAGCATCTGCTTTCGCCCGAAAGAACGGTAATTGCAATTGAGGACAATAAGGCAATAGCAATCAAAAAGCTTAAGGCCTTTACCAAGAGGAATCCTTCTATTGAAATTGCAGTGCTTCCGACAAAATACCCTCAAGGCTCGGAAAAGCAGTTAATTCAGGCCATTACCGGCAGGCAGGTGCCTCCTGAAGGGCTTCCTATAAACGTCGGTTGTGTTGTGTTCAACGTTTCAACCGTTGCCGCAATTTACAAGGCAGTAAGATTGGGTAAGCCGCTGTTCGAACGCATTGTCACCGTTACGGGTGAGGCGGTTAAAGAGCCTCAGAACTTTATAGCTGCTATCGGTACTCCGTTTGAGGATTTAATCAACGCGGCAGGCGGACTGAGCAACACTGTTGACCGTGTATTAAACGGCGGACCTATGATGGGTACGGCACAAGCAGACCTTTCGGCGCCGATTGTCAAAGCAACAAATTCCATTTTATGTCTTGAAAAGGATCCCAATGCCAAGGTTGAAAATCAGGTATGCATACGCTGCGGAAAATGCTTACAGGTATGTCCTATGCGCCTAAAACCGCTGTATATCGCACATTCTGTTACCTTGGGCGACATTGAAGATATAAAACGCTTAAATGTAACCGACTGTATGGAATGCGGCAGCTGCTCATATAGCTGTCCCGCTAAGCTGCCCTTGACCGACAAATGCCGCGAGGGTAAATCAATGATAAAGGAGGCGGCAGAACAATGAAGCTGACATTATCTACCTCTCCTCATATCAGAGGTAATTTTCGCATCAACCGTATTATGCTTGATGTTATAATCGCACTTATTCCTGCCTTGGTTGTCGGTACTGTTGTGCTTGGCATCCGAGCCTTGTTGGTTACTGCTGTTTCAGTCGTGTCGGCGGTAGGCTTTGAGGCACTTTGGTGCTTAATTACAAGAAAAAAGCAAACTGTTACTGACGGCTCGGCCGCAGTTACAGGTCTATTGCTTGCATTGACCCTGCCGGCTTCGGTTCCTTTATGGCAGGTAGTTGTAGGAAGCTTTTTTGCAATTATTGTAATCAAGGCGCTTTTCGGCGGTTTGGGCCAAAATGTCTTCAACCCTGCCTTGGCAGCAAGAGCATTTATGATGCTTATTTTTCCCGTGGGAATTACCCGCTATCCCGGTTTAGACGGTGTAACCTCGGCAACACCGTTACACCAAATGGTTATGCCCGCAACCCCTGATGAAAGCATATTGGATATGTTTTTGGGTAAATGTCCCGGCTCTATCGGTGAAATTTCAGCCTTAGCCTTGCTTTTAGGCGGTGCTTATCTTTGCATCAGAAGAGTTATTTCACCAAGAATCCCGCTGGCCTATATCGGAACACTTGCTGTTCTTTCGCTTGTATTCTACAAGACCGATAATGCACTTATCTGGTCGGCCTACAGCGTACTTTCGGGCGGCTTAATGCTTGGCGCAATTTTTATGGCAACCGACTATGTCACCTCACCGGTAACGCCTTACGGACAAATACTTTACGGTATCGGCTGCGGTGCACTGACGCTTATTTTCAGATATTTCGGTCTTTTCCCCGAGGGCGTTACATATGCCATCCTTTTAATGAACCTGACCGTTTGGATTATCGACCGTTATACCGGTTTTGCCCGTTTTGGCACTAAGAAGGGAGGCAAAAAGCAATGAAAAAGACACTTTGCGTGATTTTTGCCGTTTGTCTGGTGCTTTTAAGTGCCGCCTTTGGCTTGAAAACTGTCACCCATAATAATGCTCAAAAAGAACATGTTAAGCTTTTAGAACTGCTTTTGCCTGACGGCAAGGATTTTATTAAGGTAGCATATGACGGTGAGGACAAAAACATAAAATCGGTACACAAGGCCGATAACGGCTATGTTATCGAGACTGTAACAATGGGCTACGCCGACGAAATCACAATGTACATCGGCGTTGATAATACGGGCGTTGTCACCGGACTTGTGGTTAAGGAAGCTCACGAAACCAACGGACTTGGCAACAAAATTTTGACCGACCATAAATTTTTGTCACAGTTTTTAAACAAAACAGGCAGCTTTACCGTCGGTGCCGCAAATAACAACGAGGATGCTTTTTCAGGTGCCACCGGCACCGTTGAAGTCAGCGGCAACGAAATTTCGGTTGACGGAATTTCGGGTGCAACCGTTTCGTCTAAAGCTGTTGCACGATGTGTAAATTCAGCCGTCGGCTATGTGACCGGTGCCGATATAGAATCGTCGGCCACAGAATGGGAGGGTTAAGCTATGAATAAAAAATACGATTTATTCGGTATCTTGCTTTCCTTAGTTGTCGGTGTTGCAACGCTTACCGCAATGCTTTTACGCGCCTTTTGGCCGCAATTCATCCTGCCTCGACCGGACGGTATGACGGTGATTACACTTATAGTTATAGCATTAATAATAAACAGCTATTTCGGCAAAGACAGAAAAAGAGTTTATTGGGCAGTACCTATATATTCGGCACTTGTTTTCGGACTCTTTTCTTGGGTTTCCTGCCTGTTGCCATATCTTGAGGCAATCAAACTCGGCATACTTGGTGCGGCAGTTTCGATAATCGTTACACTTTTGTTTGATTCTATGCTTAAACGTATTTCAACAGGACGTGCAACAAAAATTGCACCCATAATAGGTGGCTTTGGAATATACCTTGCCGCACAGTGTTTAACTGCTATTATTTAAGCCATTGTAAAATAAAAAGACCCGAGTTTTTTAAAACTCGGGTCTTTTGTTTATAAAGCTGGCCTTTAGTCCTTTACTACGCCCTTTTGAAGCATAATGTTGGCATAAACAGCACTTTCGCCGGTTGCGATAATGCAGTAGCACTCCTTAGCCTCGTCATAAAACTTAAAGCGGTCAATATTTGCAATTGCAGCCTTACCGCGGCTATCGTGCTTGGTAACGATTTCAGCATACTTATCCCAAATAGGTGTAGCAATTTTACCCTTGTCACAGTCCATAAGCTCCATCAAAACAGCAGGACTGTCAACATAAGTGTCAAGCGGAAAAACCGCCAAAATAGCGTCAAGTATCTCGGGAACGCCGTGGCCATCCATACGGATGACCTTGGCGTTTTTACCCATACTTTCACTTGGGAAATTACCGTCAGCTATAACAAGTCTGTCACTGTGGCCCATTTCACAAAGAGTTTTAAGTAACTCGGGGGACAAAATTTTCGGAATACCTTTAAGCATAGCAATTCTCCTTATTTATACATAGGACCGTAGGTATTGCAAGCTCTGTAATCTGCACCCTCTTTGTCCATTCCGAATGCATTCCAAGCGGCAGGACGGAAAATGTCTTCCTCAGGTACATTGTGCATACATACAGGAATTCTGAGCATCGAGCACATTGTAATAAGGTCAGCACCGATATGTCCGTAAGAAATAGCACCGTGGTTAGCACCCCAATTTTGCATAACTTCATATGCAGTCTTGAAAGGACTTCCCTCTTTACCGTCACATCTCGGAGCAAACCATGTGCAAGGCCATGTCGGGTTAGTTCTTTCCATCAGCTTATCGTTAACCTCTTCAGGAAGGTTTACAGTCCAACCCTCAGCAATCTGCAGAACAGGACCCAAGCCCTTAACAAGGTTTAATCTGATCATTGTGCAGGGCATTTCAGCAAAGGTGTTGAAATGACTTGAGAAACCGCCGCCGCGGAAGTTATCAAAGCCTGCCTCACACCAACAGCAAGCATCGGTCATTTTCTTAATATCTTCGTCGGTTACTTCCCACCACTTTTTCATTGTAGCGTTGCCGTTTTCATCTGTGCATACACCACTGGCATCTAAGCAAGCGGCACCGGAATTAAGCAGATGGATAATACCGTCAGCCTCTTTAGCCTTGCCCTTTAATTTATAGCCTGTAACCCTCTTTGTGGCATCGCCCGACCAATATGTACGAACATCGGCAAAAATCTGTGCTCTGTGAGTAAGAAGTCTCATGAAAAGCATACCTAAGCCGTTAAGTACATCGTTTTCGGTTGCAAGTGTATACGGCTCTCTCGCACCCTCGTAGTCAAAGGAAGAAGAAAGTAAAGCCTCAGGATAATCACAGTTAGGCCAATGGTCGGTCCACTGTCTTTGACCTTGGAAACCGCCGGCAATAGCATTATGACCTATCTTTTCCTCAACAAAGGCATCGGGTAATTTATCGTTACCGGCCATTAAGTCTTTAATAATGCAGTACATTTTTACAGTGAATTCCCACTGCTTTTGTTTTTCTTCGTCAGTAAACTTAATCTTATGGTCGTGACCTAAGAAGTTAACACTCTCAGGGTTATCGTCTCTGCCCTCTTTGCAGTGTTCTTTAGTCCAAGCTAAAGCCTTCTGATAATCCTCTTCACTGTAGATTCCCTCTTCCATACGTCTGAGGATTTCTACCTCGTCAACAGACTCTACACGCATACCAAGATAGCTTTCCATAAAATCCTGGTCTACGATAGAACCGGCAATACCCATACACTGTGAGCCGATTTGGAGGTATGATTTACCGTTCATTGTCTTTGCGGCAATAGCAGCACGGCCGAATCTTAACAGTTTTTCCTTTACATCCTCGGGGATTTCACTAATCTGATCTAAGTCCTGTACCTCGTGACCGTAGATACCGAATGCCGGAAGTCCCTTTTGAGCGTGACCTGCCAAAACAGCTGCAAGATATACAGCGCCGGGTCTTTCGGTTCCGTTAAAGCCCCAGACAGCCTTAATGGTTGTAGGATCCATATCCATAGTCTCACTGCCGTAGCACCAGCAGGGTGTAACGGAGACAGTTATGGAAACGCCTTCTTTTCTGAACTTTTCAGCACAGGCGGCAGCTTCCGGTACACGGCCGATACAAGTATCAGCTAAAACAACCTTTACCTTTTCGCCGTTTGAATAAAAAAGATTATCCTCAAACAATTTCTTTGCGGCGTTAGCCATTGACCAAACGTGCGGTTCAAGGCTTTCACGCAACTGCATAGGACCTCTGCGACCGTCAACAATTGGCCTGATTCCGATTACCGGATAATCTCCAACATATCTTTGTTTTGCCATAATTATTATCTCCTTTTTTAAAATTTAATTTTTCAATAATTTACCTTTTTCATTATAACACGAGCACAATTCTTTTGCAATAGAAAAAAACTGTGTCTTATACGTCTTTTCGTCAAGGAAATTGACAATTTTCGCCTGACTATAGTATGCCATACAGGTATTAATGATAAAAAAGTGCCCGGTTGTACCGCCAGAAAACTCGGCTTGAAAAAATAAACCTTTACAGAAGCGATTTTTTGTGGTAAAATATAATGAAATTAAAATTCCCAAAGGAGGAAAATGCAATGGCAGAGCAATTTTTGACCTATAAGGGCCGCCCTATGGTAAGAAACAAGGATGTT
>CAJGBX010000073.1 GCA_904501685.1 Clostridiaceae bacterium | reverse complement strand
ATTGTCAGCTGTGAATCCTCGAAGCTTTTGTCGACAATCTGCTTAACGGTAGCATCTGACAAAAACAGTCCGGGTACCCACTTTGTGGCGCTTGCCTGCATAGCCGACAAAACAAGTGCATCGCGTAAGGTTTTACTCGGTCCATTCGCCACAATAAAAAGCAAAACATATACCGTAACAACTAAATAAGCAATAGCAGTACCGATACAGGCAAAGGTTCTTAATACTACCCTACCGGCAGTCAAACGTTTTTTACGGGGAATAAGAACATATTCCTCATCATCGATTTTTTCATTTTTTTCAACCTTAGGTGCAAAAACCCAGTTTTGCTGAATACGAAAGCTGACAAAAAACAGAATTGTATCAACAACACATTTTAAAAGCGTTTTCAACGATGGTGCAGTTACACTCATAGCCCAGGTTAAACCCTTAATTGAGAAAATCGAAGCAATGGCCAACGGTATTGCCAAAATAATATACCTTAAAAGAGATCGACCTATTCCGCTTGAAGAACCGAAAACCTTAGCACGGTTTACCGCAAAATTCACAACCGAGGAAATAACCCTCGATACTAATGTAGCCAATAAGATATCATAGCGACCGCTGAAGAGAAATTTTAAGCTTAAATAGAACACAACAAGCTCAATCAGCATACTTAAAAGCGAGCTGAACACAAAAGACAAAATAAGTTTGTAAATTCTTATAGAATCTGCAATCGGTCTGTAATATGACTTATGGTGATTTTTGAAATGGAGTGTATCAATTTTTAACTTATAAAAATCAATCTGCTGCTTTTTCATTTCCAAAAGCATATTTGATTCATATTCATAGCGTGAACCCTTTATATCAATAAAGGTAGGAATATAGCGTTCAGGTATAGCTCTTAAACCGGCCTGCGGGTCGGAAATATTGATACCGCAAAAAAGTCTGAAAACCAAGCTTGTAATTTTATTCCCGATACGACTGCGTAAGGATATGTCCTTATCCTTAAAATCTCTGCAGCCTAAAACAACCGAATTGGTTTCATACATTTTCTCGGTCAAGGCAATAACATCATTAACAGGGTGTTGACCGTCACAATCCATAGTGATAACGCCGTCTTTACCCTTACGGTTTTCGACAAAATACTTAAAAGCCGTTCTTAAGGCATAGCCCTTTCCCCTGTTTCGGCGGTGGTGCAAAACCTTACAAAACGGTAATTTTCTTTCATCGGGAAAGTATTTAAAATATTCGTCGGCACTACCGTCGTTAACAATAATAATATCATCAAATCCGTTATCGCGAAGTTCATTAACCAAGCTTAAAAGACGCTCATTCGGATTCAATGCCGGAATAATCACCGTTACGTTATAATACACCTTACCCACCCCTTTTTATACAAAATTCCCATATTATCTACAAATAATTTTATCATTAAAATAACTCTTTTACAAGCAACAAATTTGTTACATATTTAGCATATTATAGAATTAAATAATATTTGTATATTTTGATTGACAAATATGTCACAAAGTATTATAATATTTACATTGTAAAGAAGAAATGTTTGTTAATTGTTTAACAAACATTCAGATTTAACCTTTACACCTAAAAAGCACTCCGACGGCTTTACATGCGGAATAATTAATCGGTGCAGTCAGCCGATTTTCAGAAAGGAAGATTTTTATGTACGACCGTATTTACAACTTCTCTGCCGGCCCGTCTATGTTACCTGTTCCGGTACTTGAGAAAACAAGAGATGAATTGATGAACTATCAAGGCAGCGGTATGAGCGTTATGGAGATGAGCCACCGCTCCAAGGTTTATGATGTAATCATCAAAGAAGCTGAAGCACTTCTTCGTGAGGTAATGAACATTCCTGAAAACTATAAGGTATTGTTCTTGCAGGGCGGTGCTTCCTTACAGTTTGCATCGGTTCCTATGAACCTGCTTAAAACCGGTGTTGCCGACTATATCGTAACCGGTCAGTTTTCCGGTAAGGCATACAAGGAAGCTTTGAAGTACAGTGACAAGATTAACCTTGCCGCTACCACCAAGGAAGAAAACTTCACCCGTATCCCCCGTCAGGAGGAATTAAAACTTACTCCCAATGCAGATTATGTACATATCTGCTTTAATAACACCATTTTTGGTACTAAGTGGGATTACATACCCGATACCGGCGATGTTCCGCTTGTAGCTGATATGAGCTCCTGCATTTTGTCTGAGCCTGTTGACGTTTCTAAGTTCGGTTTGATTTATGCCGGTGCACAGAAGAACGTTGCTCCTGCAGGTCTTACAATTGTCATTGTCCGTGAGGATTTACTTACTGAGGAGCTTGACGCTAAGGTTCCGACCGTTTGCAGCTACAAGGTTATGGCCGATAACGATTCAATGTACAACACTCCTCCCTGCTGGCCTATTTACGTTTGCAAGCTTGTTTTAGAGTGGATTAAAGAAATCGGCGGATTAACCGCAATGAAGGCTATGAATGAAAAGAAGGCTGCACTTCTTTACGATTGCCTTGACAATAGCAAGCTCTTCAAAAACCCTGTTGTAAAAGAATGCCGTTCTATGATGAACGCAACCTTCCGTGCAGAGGATGACGAGATTAACGCTAAGTTTGTTAAGGAATCCGCTGCTGCCGGTATGTCCAACCTTAAGGGTCACCGTTCGGTTGGCGGTATGCGTGCTTCTATATACAATGCAATGCCTTATGAAGGCGTTGAAAAGCTTGTAGACTTTATCAAGAAGTTTGAAGCCGAGAATATGTAAATAAAGCTAGTCAGCTAAACTTTAAAAGCACTTGCCAACCGGCAAGTGCTTTTTTGTCCTTAATTGTAAAACCCGTCTTCTCTCAAAAGAGGGAAGACGGGTTCAAATTTAATTATCAGATATTATCTTTTAGCTTTTGCCTTTTTAGCATTAGGTTTACGCTTTTCAACGTACTCCATCCACTTGACCCAAACAGGTCCGGCAATGAACACCGACGAGAAGCAGCCAGCAACAACACCGACAGACATCGGAATTGCAAAGCTTCTCAAAGCAGTCACACCAAAGAATTCAGCAACAACAACTACACAAATAATTGCGATAAAGGTTGCAAATGAGGTGATGAGCGAACGCATAAAGGTTTCGCTGATACTCTTATTTACCTGCTGACGTACAGTCATTTCAGGATGCATCTTGCGGTTTTCACGGATACGGTCAAAGATAACAATTGTTGCGTTAAGCGAATAACCAAACAAGGTTAATGCTACGGCGAAAAAGTTGGTGTCGATTTCAAGTCCGCAAATTGTGCAGGCAAAGAATGAGATAATAACATCGTGTACTAAGGCAACAAAGGCTGAAAGACCTGCCGATACACCGCCAATTTTTCTAAAGCGGATACCGATATAAACTACAACCAACAAGCCTGCAAACAGCACTGCAAACAAGCTCTTACCCAAGAATGCACCTGCCAAGGTCGGATTAACAGTATTACCGTCCAAGGTTTTAAAGCCATTATCGGGGAAATTCTTATTCAAAATATGTCCCAATGCAGTCTGAATATCTACCATAGATTCAGAAAGAACGGCTTCACTGTTAGATGAAGTTGCCACAGATGAAGTTCCTGAAGTAGTGGACGATACTGCAGAGGATGTTGTAGACGAAACATCAGACGAAGCTGTGCCGGATACAGTAGATGAAGCGGTAGTTGATGTAGTACCGGAAACTGTTGAAGAAGCTGTGCTGGAAGTAGAAGAAGTAGACTGCTTCTGCTCTTCAGATACTTCCTTAATAATAGCCTCAAGCTTTGTCTTATCAACAGAATTAGCAACATCACCGGCAAACGAAATAACAAGCTTAGTTGAGTTGCTTGAATAATCGGTGCTTTCGGTGATTGTAGCATCAAGTCCCAGATTATCGGCAATAACCTGTTTTACGGTAGCCTGGTCAACCTTACCGTCATAGGAATAGGTAAAGCGGCTTCCGCCTGCAAAGTTAATATCAAAACCAACACCAAAGATGCCGGTCAAAACAGCACCGATAATAAATACAACTGCAACTATAATTACGCTCTTCTTTAAGAAGGCGGTAAAGTCAAATTTCGAGAAAAGTAACGGCTTAACAGTCTTTCCCTCTTTAATTCCGCCGTAAAGCCAAGGCTTACGAAGGAACTTAAAGCGAGATACGCTCATAGTCATAATTCTCGAGAAGAATACACCCATTACAAAGTTGAAAATAACACCGGTAATAAGTGTGTAACCGAAAGAGTAAATATTTCCGGTTACAGACGAGCTAAGGAACGGGAATAAGAAGCTGAAGATTTTACCGAGAATACTGTCAGGAGTACCGAATGCAGCAAGCAATACAAGTGCAACGATAACGCTTGTAATATTACCGTCAAAAATCGAGCTGAAGGCATCACTGTAACCACTTGAAATTGCGCCGTCAATGGTCTTTCCTCTTCTAAACTCTTCCTTAATACGTTCGGCAGTGATAACGTTAGCATCAACACCGAAACCAATTGAAAGTATAATACCTGCGACACCGGGTAAGGTTAAGGTAAAGCTGTCGGTTCCCGGGAAGAAGCCGGTGACACAAGCAATCATACCGCCAACCTGACCTGCCAATGCAATACACGCAACCACACCGGGCAGACGGTAAAGCACAATCATAATAATACAGATAATTATAAAAGCTATAATACCTGCAATAAGCATAACATTAAGCGCTTCCTTACCCAAGGTCGGGGAAATGACCTGAAGCTTAGAATCGTCAACAGTCAAAGCAAACGGCAAGGAACCGGCGTTGATTTTTTCAGCAAGGTCATTAGCCTCCTCGGCAGTTGACATACCGGTAATAATAGCCTTACCGTCATCAATAACATTATTTACGGTAGGAGCCGAGATCAACAAATCATCCATATAAATAGAGATTGTCTTACCTGCGGTATCACTCGCAGCCATAGCCGCTTTAGTAGCAGCAGCAAATTTATAAGTACCGGCCTCAGTCAGCTCAAGTGAAACCACATATCCTTGACTTTTACCGCTTTGATCCTGATAAAAACCGCCGTAGCTTGCACTCTTAATATCAGCAGCACCCTGTAAAACAACGTCGCCGGTATTATCAGTACCCTTATAGAAGGTCAAAAGAGCAGTTTCGCCAAGCTCCTTGATAGCGGCAGTCGGGTCATAAGACTCATCATCTGACTGCCAAGGAAAACGAACTATTATTTGACGGTTATCATAATCAGTGAAAACCTCGTAATCGGTAATGTTGTTATACAACATACGTGTTTCGATAATCTGCTTAGCAGAATCCATATCGGCATCGGTAATATCATCGACCTTTTTATCAGGTGAGAAAATAGCCTCAACACCGCCGCTGACATCAATACCCCAACGGATATCCTCAGCACCCTTAAACACTAAGCTTCTAATGTCACCGTGATAATTATCAATTCCGAAGAATGAAAATACGGTAAAAAGAATAATCAGCAATGCCGAAGCAAAAAACCACGGTCTGCCGATAGTCTTGTTCCTGCGTTTCATCGCAAAACCTCCAGTAAAAAATCAATACTTTCATGTAACCAAGGGGTTTGTCCCTTTATTACAGAAAATCACAGAATAATTATATATTCTTTTTGCCTTTAAGTCAATTAAAATTATCACTATAAGCTCAAATTTTATAAAAATTTACAAATTAAGGCCGAAAAACCAACCACATTAAATACTAAAGGGTGATTTTTCAGCCTTATATTAATCAAATTATTACTAAAAATAAATTTACAGCATTTTTTCAAGAACTGCAAGCTTAGAAGCAACGCACAAAAGCTCAGTAGCAAGCTTTAGCTCATCAGGACTCGGGAAGGACGGTGCAATTCTAATATTACTGTCATCCGGGTCAATTCCATAAGGATAGGTTGCACCGGCACCGGTCAATACAAGACCTGCCTCTTTACATAAATTAACCGTTCTCTTGGCACAGCCCTTTTCCAAGAACAGACTGATGAAGTATCCGCCCTGCGGCTTTGTCCAGCGGGCAATTCCGAGTTCGGATAATTCCCTATCCAAAACCTCGAGCACAGTTTCAAATTTAGGTTGCAGCTTAGCAGCATGCAGCTTCATATGCGTGTGAACCGCCTCGATATTCGGCAAATACTTAGCGTGACGAAGCTGGTTAAGCTTATCAGGACCTATTGTCTGATAAGCAAGTCTGCCCTTAATCCTTTTTATATCCTCATCACCTGCAGCCATTGCGGCAATACCTGCACCCGGGAAGGTGATTTTAGATGTAGAGGTAAACATTATTGCTCTATTAGGATTTCCTGCCCTTTTACACTCATCAAACAAACTTAACAGCTTATCACATTCGCCAAAAACCGGATGAACGGCATAAGCATTATCCCAAAATATTCTGAAATCATTTGCAGTCTGCATTTTAGCTAAGCGGCGTACAACCTCGTCGCTATAAACAATACCGTCAGGATTCGAATACTTCGGCACACACCACATACCCTTAACGGCAGAATCCTTAACTAATTCCTCAACAATGTCCATATCGGGACCCACGTCAGTCATCGGAACGTTTATCATTTCAATTCCAAAATACTGACATATACCGAAATGACGGTCATAACCCGGAACAGGACACAAAAACTTAACTGTCCCCTGCTTCATCCAAGGCTCACCGCCCATACCGTGAGTCAT
>CAJGBX010000072.1 GCA_904501685.1 Clostridiaceae bacterium | reverse complement strand
GGCAATATTTTCAGCCGTTACCTGTTCAGTAAATTCGCCCGAGGATTTACTCCATTCGGATTTACTGAGCTTTAGCTTTTCGGTTAATTCACGTTCCTTGTCCCGTAAATCGGCCGCCTTTTCAAACTCCTGACTTTCGATAGCCTTATCCTTCTGCTCAGAGGTTTTCTTAATTAAAGCCTCCAGCTCCTTAATGTCGTCAGGTGCCATTGCTGCGTTTAAGCGTACTCTTGAAGTAGCCTCATCAATAAGATCGATTGCCTTATCGGGTAAAAAGCGATCGGCAATGTAGCGGGCCGATAGCTTTACTGCGGCTGTAATTGCCTCATCGGTAATGTGCACCTTATGGTGTGCCTCATACTTTTCTCTTAATCCCTTTAATATAAGAACGGCATCTTCTTCCGAAGGTTCACCTACTAAAACAGGCTGAAAACGGCGTTCTAATGCCGAATCTTTTTCAATATTTTTACGGTATTCATCCAAGGTTGTAGCACCGATAACCTGCAGTTCACCACGTGCTAAGGATGGCTTTAAAATATTCGCGGCATCAATTGAACCGTCAGCCGAAGCTCCTGCACCGACAATTGTGTGAATTTCATCTATAAACAAAATAACATCATCCGAGGATGCAACCTCGTCAATTGCATTTTTTATACGTTCCTCAAAGTCACCGCGGTACTTGGTACCGGCTACCATTCCGGTCAAATCAAGTGCAACGACACGCTTATTGCTTAAAATCTCTGGAGCATTTCCCTCGGAAATTTTTAATGCCAGGCCTTCGGCTACTGCGGTTTTTCCAACACCCGGCTCACCGATAAGACAAGGATTATTCTTAGTCCTTCGGCAAAGAATCTGAATGACACGCTCTATTTCCTTTGTTCGACCGATACAAGGGTCAATTTTTCCAAGTTTTGCAGCTTCAGTCAAGTCACGACCGAATTTATCCAAGGTTGGAGTTTTTGATTTCTGTTTTCCCGTTGTCGGCTTAACGTTACTGCGTGACCTTTCTCTTTCGGTATGCTTTATAGGCTCATTAAGGTCAATGCCTGCCGACTCAAGCGTTTTCTCGGTTAAGGTAGCAACGTCGACGTTAAGCTCATTCAAAAATCTAATTGCATAGTTATCACCCTCACCTAAAATTCCGATAAGCAAATGCTCTGTACCGACAAAGGAATTGCCTGTATCCCTACTGCTTGAAACCGCCACCTCAATCACACGCTTAGCACGTGGAGTTAAATGCTCAGGTGTGAGGTTTGTCGGCGAACCGCTGCCGATATTGCTTTTTACAAGCTCGGTAATCATTTCCTTAGTAACCTTGTTCTCATTTAAAAGACCGGCGGCAACCGAATCCTCAACAGATAAAAGTCCCAAAAGCAGATGTTCACTGCCGACATAGGTATGTCCTAAAACTTCGGCACTGCCAATAGCAAGATTTAAGGCTTGATTTGCCTTGGAGGTAAAGCCTCCGAAATTATATTTCATAGTATCACCCTTTCATAAGTAATTAAAAATCAAACATCAATATTCTTAAAGGTTTCCCTTAATAAGTCTGCCCTGAATTTATCACGTTCAGTCGGTGAAACATCACCTTTTATACGTCTTATCATTGAAGGCTGTGCACCAATAAACACACTCATCAGCTTAACTGAATCAGGAAGTAAAATAATCCCTGCACGTTCAGACAGCATCAAACGGGTCATATGCTTCATCATTTCCTCAGTGCTGAGCTTTCTGGCGTATTTAAGTATTCCAAATGAACGGCAAGCCGTATCGGTAAGATTAAATCGGTCGAGCAGTAATAAAGCTTCATTTTCCTTAGCAATAATTTGGTTGGCAATATTTTTTAAATTCTCTACCGCCGACTGCTCCGAAACCCCTAAGGTAATCTGATTGGAAAGCTGATAAAAGCTCGCCTTTGAATCACTGCCCTCACCGTAAAAACCACGGAAGGTTAAACCGATTTTTGACACCGCATCAGCAATAGAGTTCAATTGCCTTGTACTTTCAAGCACCGGTAAATGCAACATAATTGAGGCACGCAAACCGGTACCTAAATTTGTCGGACATTCGGTTAGATAGCCTAATTTTTCATCAAAGCTGAATTTAAGCACCCTACTGATTTCGGTTTCAAGTTTGTCACAAAGGCTATACGCCTCTGTTAAGCACTCACCTGCACCTAAAACCTGAATCCTTAAATGGTCCTCCTCACCTATCATAACGCTGACCGACTCATCCTCTGATAAAAGCAAAATCCTACCGTCGCGGTTACGTGCAAAATTAGGACTGATACAATGCCTTTCAACCATAGCATAGCTTTCAATATCCCCTAAATTGGTCATATTGATTTCACGGAGCTTTAGCCCGTCAAAATTACATTGCTTTATTGATTCACAAATCATTTTATTGGTTTCCTGCATTTTTTCCGGGCTTAAATTTGACGGAAATGGAATACCTTCAATATTTCTGGCCAAGCGAATTCGTGAACTTATAGCAGGAGTTGTCAGTTTTTTC
Source organism: Clostridiaceae bacterium (assembly GCA_904501685.1). Taxonomy (GTDB): domain Bacteria; phylum Bacillota; class Clostridia; order Oscillospirales; family Acutalibacteraceae; genus UMGS172. Next base: position 4,290 of record CAJGBX010000072.1, on the reverse strand, counting down.
TCATACCAAAGCATACTTACGCCTCCTTTTTGCGGATAATATCACGTATTTGGGCAGCTCTCTCGTAATTCTCATCCTCAATTGCCTTTTTAAGCTCTTCTTGAAGTTTATTGATTTTATCCGTTTTCAAGTCATTACTCTGCTCGGTTTTATCGGCTTTTTCCGGACGTTTGCCGATATGAGCTGTGCTTTTGTGAAGTCTTTGCAGTGTAGAATTCAACTGACTTGAAAAAGTTTTATAGCAATTACCGCAGCCAACACGTCCGGTTTTACGAATTTCGGCAAATGAAGTACCGCAGCATTCACACCTTTCGGCTACCGTCTTTAATGGCTCTGTATCACTCAAGAAGGATGTGAGCATTTTAAAAATACCGTCATCCTCAAAATGTGATAGCTTTGCCAAGCCGATACATTCCGCGCATAAATACTTGTCATCTACCACACCGTTTACAACCGAATGATAATGGGTTACGGCCGGTGCTTTTCCGCAATTCTGACATAACATAAAAATCACCTCTTAAATCTGAGATAAAAGCATTTGCTTAAGCGCCGCAGCGCGAACGTTATCTCTATACGCTACAGGAATCTCTCGCATAACCGGTATTGATACCGCCGAATACATAAGCTTTACAGTATTATCGCTTAAAATACCGCCGTTGCAACAATTTTCCAAAATAACCCGCACCGTAGCATCGTCTATTTCACAACCAATAGCGTTAACAAGGTGCATCAAAGCCGTTGCACCGTCCAAATTAACACGTGTAATGCGGATATAACCACCACCGCCTCTGCGACTTTCAACCATATATCCATGCTCGGGTATGAAGCGTGATGACAGTACATAATTAATCTGACTCGGCACACAGCCTAAGCGTGAAGCAAAATCATTTCTTTGAATTTCTGCAGTATTATCTGCTGATTCATCAAGCATTCTATTAATTTCCGCCGCAATAATATCGCTAAGTCTCATATATAAGACCCCTTTCTTTTACCTTTGAGCTTATTATAACATAAAAGTCAAAGAAAGTCAAAGTCAAATTTTAAAATTCACAAATTATTAATATTCACACGAAGCGGTGATACGGCATAGTATGGCTTAGAAGACACGAAAGGAGGAAAAACACATGTGTAACGGTTTCGGCTCAGGCAACTGCTGCTGGATTATCATCCTTCTCATAATCGTATTGTTCTGCTGCGGCGGTAACAACGACGGTTGCGGATGCGGATGCAACAACGGCTGCTGCTAATCTTCCCTTTTCTTCACGGTCGGCTGAATTTCAGCCGACCGTTTCTCTTTATTTTTAGCATTGCATTGAAAATTACTATTGACCGAAGTTGCAATCTATTTTATTATATAATATAGATGTAGAAAAATTTGTCGTATTGTGGTATAATTAATTAAAATTTTTAAACTCGGGAGGAAATTATGATTAAGGAACAATATCATAATAATGTTAATGTTACCCGTTTAGGCACTGCTAAGCCACGTGCTTATTATGTTCCCTACGGAACACCTGAAGAGGCTAAGCTTAACGTAAGAGAGAACAGCAGTCGTTTTAAGCTGTTATCGGGCAATAAATGGGCATTCTCATACTTTGAATCATACTTAGAGATTCCCGATTCAATTACCGATGCCAACACCGATGTTTCGAACTGGAACCGTATTTTTGTGCCGTCAAACTGGCAATTGCATGGGTTTGACAAGCCTCAATACTTAAATGCTCGTTACCCATTTCCGGTTGACCCGCCAAATGTTCCGAAAAACACTCCGGCTGGTGTTTACGCTATTGATTTAACTATTCACGACGACATTGACACCCTTGAAAAATATATTGTATTTGAGGGTGTTGATTCCTCAATGTATCTTTATATCAACGGTGAATTTGTAGGCTACAGTCAAATTTCTCACCAATTAGCTGAATATAACATAACCAAGTATTTAAAAATGGGCAAAAACCGTTTAACTGTTGTTGTGCCGAAATGGTGCGACGGTACATATTTGGAATGTCAGGACAAGTGGAGAATGTCGGGTATTTTCCGCGACGTTTATTTGCTTGTTCGTCCTAAAGGTCACATTGAGGATATTGAGGTCAAAACTGAGGTTGCCGAGGATTACCGAGAAGCTACCGTTAAAGTCTTTATCGAAACCGCAATAGCCGAGGATTCAATAGTAACACTTTTTAATTCGTTCGGCGAAAAAATTGAAACAACAGTTTTCAACTCAGACGGAAACGCTGAAATAAAGGTCAAAGACCCGAGAATGTGGAGTGCTGAGTATCCCGAATTATATACCCTGATTATCGAAAGTGGTGACGAATTTATTACGGTACCGGTCGGCATCAGAACACAGAAAATTGAGAACGGTGTGTTCAAATTCAACGGCAGACCAATTAAATTAAAGGGTGTTAACCGGCACGATTTTAACACAAAAAACGGTTATGTATGCAGTATTGAGGATATGAAAAAGGACCTCAAGCTGATGAAACGCCATAACATAAATGCAATCCGTACCTCTCACTATCCTAATGACCCAAGATTTTATGAATTATGCGATAAATACGGCTTCTATGTTATGTGTGAGGCTGATTTTGAGGCTCACGGCTTAGGTAAAATTGTGTATAAGCAAGCAAAAAGAGATGTTCGTGAAATTATCCACGATCATATTGCCGACGGTGAAATGTGGGAGCATCAAATTACAGAACGTGTAGCTCTTATGGTTGAGAACTTTAAAAACAACACTTCTATAATCTCTTGGTCGATGGGCAACGAGGCAGGATACGGCAGAAATGTTCAGAATGCAATTATTGCAACTAAGGCTCGTGACAATACACGTTTTACTCATTATGAAAACATTATTGATACCGATACAGGACGTGCTATGGTTGAAAATCAGCCAAAATGTGTTGATACCGTTAGCCGTATGTACCCACGTATTTCTTGGTGTAAGGACTACCTTGATTTTGCAGAAAAGGTAAACTATGATAAACCGTTAGTTCTTTGCGAATACTGTCACGCAATGGGTAACGGACCCGGCGACCTCAAGGATTATTGGGATTTGATTTATTCCTCTGACCGCATTATGGGAGGCTTTGTTTGGGAATGGTTTAACCACGGTCTTTATACCGGTAAAGCTGAAAACGGCAAGGCAAAATACCTTTACGGCGGAGACTTCGGTGAAGTATATCACGATGGCAATTTCTGCTGTGACGGTCTTGTAACACCGGATGTAAAGCCGACAAACGGCCTTAAGGAATATAAAAATATTATAAAGCCTTTTAAGGTTGAATCTATTGACATTGAAAACGGCATATTTGATATTACCAATTGCTACGATTTCAGCTATATGTCACGCTTAGAGGGTAATTGGGAATTAACCCGTAACGGAGAGGTAGTTGCATCAGGTAACATAGGAGCAATTGCAATTCCTCCCCGAAAAACGGAACGTGTAGCCTTGAGCTACAGTATTCCCTCTGACGGCAGATGCTATATTAAAATTAGTTTTTCCTCTTACGGAAATTTAGCTGTCCCCGACGGTGAAATTTTAGGCTTTGAGCAGTTTGAATTACCGACAGAGCAAATTTTCACAGATAAAATGACCTTCGGCAACATTGATTGTATTGAGGACAACCGCACTATCACTATTAAATCAGACCTGTTTGAGTATCAGTATTCAAAAACACTTTGTGCTTTTCAATCACTGAAGGCAAACGGCAAAACAATCCTGGAAAAAGGTATGAAATTTAATCTTTGGCGTGCACCTTTAGATAATGATTTACATATCAAACAAAGTTGGTCGTTACTTTGCTTAAAAGATTCTTGTGCACATGAGCGTTCAACGAAGGTGGAAAAAATGGACGGCTGTGTAGTTATTACCACCGATTTTGCTATGGCAGCACCGACAAAGTTCCCGCATTATAACGTCACAGCCGAATGGACGGTTTTTGCCGACGGTAAAATTGAACTTCATCTGGAAGCTAAGCTTGGTGAGGGGTTGGCCTTCACCCAACCTGATTGGGAAGTTGAAAACCCTGTGCAATACACTAAGCTGCGTACTGACTATATACCGAAGTTCGGTTTACTTATGGAATTTGATAAATCCTTTGAAAACATCGAGTACTTTGGCTACGGTCCGTTTGACAGCTATTGTGACCGCCATAATGCGTCATATATGGGCAAATTTTCCAATAAGGTTCAAAATGAGTTTCAGCAACACATAAAACCGCAGGAAAACGGAAACCATTGGAAAACCTACTGGGCTTATTTACACCGTTCAGACGGTGTAGGCTTAGT
>CAJGBX010000071.1 GCA_904501685.1 Clostridiaceae bacterium | reverse complement strand
TTTTTTCTTTAATTCTTCAAACATATTGCAATTTTTAAGAAAAACATCGGTTACATTACCACACTGAGTGCATTTTAAATGCTCATGCGGTAAATATGCATTGTCATACCTATCAGGTGCACCGTGGCAGGTAATTCTTCTTATTTGACCAGCCTCGGTCAAAGCATTAATATTATTATAAACCGTTGCCATTACTATCCCCGGCATTTTCTCTACAGCGATTTCATAAATTTGTTCAACCGTTGGATGAATACACGAGGTATTGACAATATCAAAAATCAATTTTCGCTGTTTTGTCATCACATTCACCGTTTTTAGAATTATTCTAAATTTAATATACCACAAATTTTAAATTTGTCAAGTGTTTTTTTAAAATAATTCTAAAAAAATCCACCAAATGTAAAATTTGGTGGATTTTAGTGTTATTAGGTTTCAGAACTGACTGATTAAGGGTTTACAGTACCCTGATTTTCAGTGGTATCCCCTGCCTCGGTACCATCCTCAGGTAATACTCCGTCTTCACCTTCGGGAATCTCAGGCTCCGGAACTATCTCAGGCAAAAGAGCACCTGCGTGCTGTGTGCATGCACCCGGCAATGGAGTATTGGTCTTATACCAACCCTCAGCCTTATGCTCGCACAAATCGGTCGCAAGCAACCCAGTAGATTTACAATAGTATCTATGATAAACAAACTCACTGTCCAAAAATTCAATCGGTTCCAATTCCTTATGAATACGCTGCATAACATTGGTCCACATAGTTTTAGCAAGCCTGGAATTATTAAGCTTTTCCTGATTATCAAAGCCAAACCAACAGGAACCTACATAATAAGGTGTACCGCCTGCAAGCCAGCTATCATATACATCACTCGATGTACCGGTTTTAGCGTAGCATTTAATTGTATCGCTAAATTTTGCGATTTCCTTTGCAGTACCTCTATCACCATAAACTACGTTTTGAAGCAAATGGTTCATAATAGTTGCGGTATTCTCATCAACTGCAGCAATACCGTCCTTCTGTTCTAAAATAACGGTGTCGTGTTGGTCGGTCATTAAGGTCAGTGTAGTCGGCTCATAATACATACCCAAATTACCGAAAACAGCAAACGCTGCCGCCGATTGAGTAGTACTTATTCCCGTTCTCGTACCGCCAAGTCCCAAGGATGAAAGGTTCATATCCTCTGAGCCTAATAACGTATCAATTCCGAAATTGTCATCAAGGAAATAATACGTTTTTTCAACGCCCATTTGTTTAACAAGCTTACACGGTATTGTATTGGTTGAACGCTCCAAAGCCTCTACAACCGTCATAAAACCGTCATAACTGTTATATGAGTTCTTGGGTCCCTCTGAACCATCAGGATAATAGTGTGTAAGCGGCGAATCCTCCAAAATAGTTGAATAGTTTATCAAACTTTTTTGAATTGCCTGTGCATAAGCAGCTAAAGGCTTCATTGTCGAACCCGGTTGTCGCTGAGCAGTCAACGCACGGTTAATACCTCGATTGGTTGTCTTCTCACCTGAACCGCCGATAATACCGACAATATGACCCTCGTAATCCATAATTGTAAAGGCTGATTGTACGCGCTTACCGTTTTTCTTGCTCTTTAAGTAAAAATACTTTTCGGTATCAAGATATTCCTCTTCAAGAATAGTTTGAATTTCGGGATTAACGGTACAATAAATCTTATAACCGCCGTTATAGATATTCTTAGATGCATACGACTCATCCATACCGTATTCCGATACAAGGCGGTCAATAACCTCATCAATTAAAGCGTCTACAAAGAAGTTGTTAACTGTATTTGCGTTACGAGCCGTTTCGTCGGCAACAACTGTCAACTCAGTATTAATAGCCTCTTGATACACGTCTTCCGAGATATAACCTTGCTTTTTCATTTCATACAAAACATCGATACGACGTTTTTTATTAAAATCGGGGTTCTTATCGGGACGGTATCTCTCCGGCTCCTTAGCAAGACTGGCAATTGCGGCACATTCAACCAATGTCAGCTCAGAGGTTGTTTTTCCGAAATAATAGTTAGCCGCAACTTCAACACCGCAAATACCGCCGCCGAGACTTATCGTATTAAGATAGCATTCAAGGATTGTATCCTTATGATACTCACCCTCTAAATACCTAGCTCGCATAATTTCTCTGATTTTACGCATCGGTGACTGCTTATTATCACCGGTGATATTCTTAACCAGCTGCTGAGTTATAGTCGAGCCACCTTGATTTGAAGAATATAAATCAATGAACATATTAGCAAATGCGGCAACAGTACGCTTCCAGTCAACACCCTGATGCTGTCTGAAGCGTTTATCCTCAATAGCAACAAATGCATTTAACAATTCCTCAGGCATTTTATCAAACTCAACCCAAATACGGTTTTCCTCACCGTGCAGGCGCTTGTATTCAACAAATTCGCCCGTATCAGGGTCAGGTGCATATATTGTAGTTGTAAAGCCCAAGGACATCTCATCAAGGTCCTCATAAACCTTATCATCAACATAATTAAATACATAAACCGCAAAGGCACCAACTACAAGACAGCCTGTAATAATACCTATAAGCATTAACGACAAAAGCACCTTACCGGTAAGCTTGGCATAGCGTTTGATTTTTGCCTTGGATTCTTTAGTAAGCTTTTTTGCGGTAAATCTCTTAAAACCGGTCAGCTTCTTTTCACCATAACTACCTAAATCAACCTCTTCTGTCGAATCACCTAAGGTGGGCAAATCAAAGGTTTCACTATTCATTTCATCGGACTGCTTCGTAAAGGCATCAATATCGAACTGGACCTCATCATTAAAGCCGTCACCTGGCATAAGACTTCCGTTATCAGGCTCAGACTCATCCTTTTTATTATTAAAATAATCGAGATCATAATCCTTATTATTATCCGAATTATTCATAGTCGACACCTCCTTTTAAAATAATTGGTATCATAGTCATATTTTACCACAAAAATTCTTTATTGTGTATTACATTATTGTTACAACTTTTAAAATTTTTTAAAAATTTTATAATTTTTATCAAAATACTGTCAAAAGATATTATTAACAGTTGAATAATAGCTTTAATCTAAGATAAAGATATAAATAATAAAACAAAGGAATATCGAATAAATGAAACCAATAAATAAGCTTTTAATTACAATTATAATTGCCGTTTTGGTTGTATCAGTATATGCCTTGATTTTTTCGACCGTAAACCAACCAAAGGCAGTTGCAGAAGCACCGCAAAACATTTCAGCTCCAAAGACTGTATATCTGATAAAAGAATACAACGGAAAAATTGCTGTATTTTTAAATAACGAGCCTAATCCTATTAACATACTTGAGTCGCCGTTTGTCCGTGACCTTCCGGAATACGACCAACGAATTTTAAAAGAAGGTATAATTGCCCAAAGCAATCAGGAGCTTTTAAAAATACTTGAGGATTACGACAATTGATTCGTAAGATATTCAACTGCCGCCAAATAATCCTTATCAACCTCAATTCCGTTCACGATACGGTAGTTAAGCTCTTCATTGCTCCACTCAACCGGAATTGAAGGACTGACACCTATACCGTCTACACAAATACCGTTTTTGGTATAGTATTTTGCAACTGTAAAGCGTACAAGCGAGCCGTCACTTAAAGAATAAGTGCTTTGAACAACACCCTTACCGTAGGTTTTTCGTCCGATAGTGACTGCCTTACCGTAATCAATTAATGACTGCGCAAAAAGCTCAGATGCACTGGCAGTACTTTCATCAGTAAGAATTGCCATTGGTACATTTACCTCATTGGAATCAGAGGTGTATGTTTCATCCAAAGCGTCAACCTTATAATCAACCTTAGTGATTACACCCTCCGGTACAATATAGTCTACCATTTTGCATACCGAAGTAAGAGTTCCGCCGCCGTTACCTCTCAGGTCAAATACCAAGGCCTTAACACCGTCTGCAAGCAAGCTGTCTATGCCTGACTTAAACTGTTCAAAGGTTCTGTCATTAAATGCAGTTATGCAGATGTATCCAATATCATGAAATTTTTCATAAAAAACCGATTGTGTAGCAAAGACTGCAAGTGTAACCTCAAGCAGAAGTTCCTCACCGTTTCTTAACACGTTAACCTTCATTGTATTACCTAGAGGAACAGTAGGAATATAATTTACAACCTCAAGGTAACCAGTTTCCTTGACAGACAAACCGTCAATTGCGATAATTTGGTCTCCCTTTTTTATTCCTGCTTTTTCAGCCGGGCTATCCTTATGAACTTCACCTACATAGATATTTTTAGTGTCGGGATGCTGAGACACCTGCACACCGATTCCGGTATTATACCCTTTCAAAGAGTTTAAATTAATGTCAGCATCTTTTTTGGAAATATAAGCAGCGTATTTATCACCCATACCTAAAATATATCCATAAGCAAGCGAATCGTTTATTGCTTCATTATCAATTTCACCAGCGTAAAAGCTTTCTACTATATTATTGATTTCAACAAGCTTACCGTAGGAATTATGAAGACTACCCTCACGCTTAGGAACAATCACAAATCCAAAAAAGGCAGCCGTCAAAGTTATTGCCGCGACAGTAACAACACAAGTAACAGTAATAACAGTTTTTAAAGAGAATTTCTTTTCCATATAACACCATAAATTCATGTTTAAAATATAACAGGGGCCGAAAAAATTCAGCCCCTCTTAATTATTAATAATATTTCATCGGGTCAACGGTTGCATAATTCAGCTTATGAGTATTCTGCTTTGTGCCGACACGAATTTCAAAATGTAAATGATATCCGGTTGATGCACCGCTTGTACCTACATATCCGATAGTTTGACCCTTACGGACATACTGATTGGGCTTAACAATATATTTTGTCATATGAGCATATAGAGTTGCATAATACTTTCCATCGTCACCCTTACCATGGTCAAGAACAACATAGTATCCATAGCCGCCGGAATTATAGGTTGCAAGTGAAACATAGCCGTCAGCAGCAGCAATTATAGGCTTACCCTTAATACCGCTTCCGCCGACATCAATGCCCTTATGAAGCTTCCATTTACCCGAAATCGGATGAGTACGGTAACCGTAAGGCGAACCAACCTTATAATATCCCGGAATAGGCCATGCAAACTCACCGTCATAAACCTGATTATTATTACCGTTCAGTGCGGCATTAATCTGATTTTCGATACTCTGCTCTGCCTTTTCAATATCGTCAATTTCATCCTCTAATTTACCGATATTAGAATTAATTCCGCCCAATGTCGAATTAACTTCTTTGATTTGAGCTGCAAGCTCTGCCTTTTTCTCGTCAAGTAAAGTTTTCGATGCATTTTGTTCAATTCTTAATGCCTCGATATCCTTTTTATTTTTTTTGATTTCTTCCATATCCTTGATGATTTTACTCATCATAGCATTATCATAAGCACTGATAGATTTTGTTAATTCAGTTTTAGTTAGTAAATCGTCCAAGCTGTCAGCACTCAGTAATATAGCCAAGGATGACGACATACTGCCACCACTCATTGCAATTGTACGGATACGCTGTCTAAACTTAAATTTAGTATTCTCTAATTCCTGAGTTTTAGCCTCAATATTAGACTGGGCATCAACAATTTTTGCATCAAGGTCAGAAATTTGACGGTCAACCGCATTAATCTGACTTTGAGTATTATTGATTTTCTTTTGAATAGCTGACTTGATTTTATTTTGGTCAGCTTTATCCTTCTTCAAGTTTGCAATTTCTTTCTCGATTTCCTTTTTCTCAGCCTCTAAGTCCTTAATCATCTGCTGATAATCATCAACCGAAACAGCCTTTACCTCAGCCTTAAACAAATCCGGTGAAAAAAAGAAGGTACCGAATACAAAGCTTACAGAAAGAGCAATTATTATAATTTTATTAAAATTAAAGTGCACGGAATTCACTACCTTCCTTTCTTAAATATTTATTAATCATAAATGCACTTGAGAACAAGCCTGCAAATACACCGATAACAGCAAAAATACCAAAAATAATACCTACGAAATCACCAAACGGAATCAAAGACAATAAATTCAACTGATTTTTGATAACATCCTTAACGGCATTGTAGACAAAATAAAGTATAACAGTTGTGGTTATAGCCGAAAGCAGGCCGATTGATACACCCTCAATCATAAACGGAAGTCTGACAAATGAGTCAGTAGCACCAACCGCCTTCATAATGCTGATTTCGAGCTTTCTGTTATACATAGTAACACGAATTGTGTTAGAAACAATCATCAAAGAAATCAGCAGCAGTACAGCAATAATCCAGAAGCCAACAATACCAATTGCCTTTTTGATAACTGAAATCTTTTCAGCCATATCCTTTGAAGAATGAGTACGGTCAACACCCTCAAGCTCCTCAATTGATTTCAAGGTTTCATCAAATTTTGTAAGGTCAGTAAATCTAACCTTAGCACCGCACTGCATAGGATTACCATATTCGTCGCTTTCCAACAAATCCTTAAACTGAGCGGCATCCTCCGGCTTCATAGTAGCCAACTGACCCCTTAAAACATCATCACTGCTGAAATATTCAACCGATGAAACATTATCAAGCTTTTCAAGCTTAGCACAAAGCATTATAGCCTCGGTAAAATTGTGTATAGTATAATCTTTTTCGGTTATATTGTTATAAGTATCACCGCCGGCATTACCGTTTTGAGAATAAATAGCAGCGTTTCGGTCATCAAAATAAACCTCAACAACATTTTCCTTTTCAAGCTCAGCCAAAGCCTTATCGACATTAAATGATATTGCAACAGCCAAGCCA
>CAJGBX010000070.1 GCA_904501685.1 Clostridiaceae bacterium | reverse complement strand
TCTTGCAATAAAGCTTTACTTAGTTCAGCTTTTTATAAATATTCTTTGGCCGGTTATTTTCTTTAAGCTTGAGGCGGCAAAATTTGCACTGTTTTGGTTGGCACTGCTTATTATTGCCGTAGTGCTGACATTTTTGAGCTTCAAGCGTATAGATTCAAAATCAGGCTGGCTTCTGTTGCCGTATATTGCTTGGTGTCTGTTTGCATTTTATCTTAATTTAGGCATCGTAGCGTTAAATTCATAAAAATTTTGAAAATATTTTGGAAAATTTTTCAAAAGCACTTGATTTTTTTGAAATACGTGCTAAAATATTAACTAGCACTCAAAGGTCAAGAGTGCTAATTAGATGATAATAATAAATTACAGGAGGTAATTATTATGACTATTAAGCCTTTATTGGACCGCGTTGTTATTAAGGCGGTTGAGGCAGAGGAAACTACCCAGAGCGGTATCATTCTTGCAGGCTCAGCTAAGGAAAAGCCTCAGATTTCTGAGGTTACTGCTGTCGGTCCCGGCGGCATTGTTGATGGTAACGAGGTTAAGATGTATGTTAAGGTCGGTGACAGGGTTATAACTGCTCAGTACTCAGGCTCTCCTGTCAAGCTTGACGGTGTTGAGTACAGTATTGTACGTCAGTCGGACATTCTTGCTATTGTTGAGTAATTAGGAGGTTTTTAAAATGGCTAAGGAAATTCTTTTTGGCGAGGACGCCAGAAAAGCACTTCAGGCAGGCGTTGATAAGCTTGCTGATGCCGTTAAGGTTACTTTGGGACCTAAGGGCAGAAATGTTGTTTTAGACAAAAAATTCGGTGCACCGCTTATTACCAATGACGGTGTTACCATTGCTAAGGATATTGAATTAGACAATCCGTTTGAAAATATGGGTGCAAGCCTTGTAAAAGAGGTTGCTACTAAGACTAACGATTGTGCAGGTGACGGTACAACTACCGCTACTGTTTTGGCTCAGGCTTTAATCCGCGAGGGAATGAAGAACGTTGCCGCAGGTGCTAATCCGATGGTTCTGAAAAAGGGTATCAGCATGGCTGTAGATACCGCCGTTAAAACCGTTGTCGGCAATTCTAAAAAGGTTAACGGTGCAGATGATATTGCACGTGTTGCCACTATTTCCGCAGGTGATGAGTTTATTGGTAAGCTGATTGCCGAGGCTATGGATAAGGTATCAAGTGACGGAGTTATTACCGTTGAGGAGTCAAAAACTGCCGAAACCTATTCCGAGGTTGTTGAGGGTATGCAGTTTGACCGCGGATACATTACTCCTTATATGGCTACCGATACAGACAAAATGGAAGCTGTTTTGGATGACCCGTTCATTCTTATTACCGATAAGAAGATTTCTAATATTCAGGAAATTTTACCCCTCTTGGAGCAGATGGTTCAAGGCGGCGGTAAGTTGGTTATCGTTGCTGAGGATGTTGAGGGTGAGGCATTGTCAACCCTTATAGTTAACAAGCTTCGCGGCACCTTTACCTGCGTAGCAGTTAAGGCTCCCGGCTTCGGCGACAGAAGAAAAGAAATGCTTCAGGATATTGCAATTTTAACCGGTGGTCAGGTTGTATCGAGTGAGCTTGGTTTTGAGCTTAAGGACACCTCTATTGATATGCTTGGTCGTGCACGTCAGGTTAAAATCGGCAAGGAAAACACCATTATAGTTGATGGTGCAGGTAAGAGCGAGGATATCAAGGCTCGTATCGGTCAGATCAGAAAGCAGATTGAAACTACCACCTCTGAGTTTGACCGCGAAAAGCTGCAGGAGCGTTTGGCTAAATTGTCCGGCGGTGTTGCAGTAATCAAGGTAGGTGCAGCTACCGAGGTTGAAATGAAGGATAAAAAGCTTCGTATTGAGGATGCTCTTGCTGCTACTAAGGCCGCAGTTGAAGAGGGTATCGTAGCCGGAGGCGGTGTTGCATTAGTAAACGCCATCAATTCGGTTAAGGAGCTTATGGGTACTGCCGAGGGAGATGTTAAGACCGGTATTGCTATCGTTTTAGCCGCCTTGGAAGCACCTATCAGACAGATTGCATTTAATGCAGGTCTTGAAGGCTCGGTTATTGTTGATAAGATTGTTTGCTCAGGCAAGGCTAATTACGGCTTTGACGCTTACAGTGAGGTTTACACCGATATGTTGGAGGCCGGTATTGTTGACCCGACTAAGGTTACCCGTTCTGCATTGCAGAATGCAGCGTCAGTTGCAGCTATGGTGCTCACTACTGAATCCATTGTAGCCGACAAGCCCGATCCGAAGGCTGATGCCGCAGCCGCTGCTGCAGCTGCCGGTGCCGGCGGAATGTATTAATTTCTTAAAAAACAATAAATAATTATTGAAAACCGTTGCAAAGTATGGTATATTTTGTAACGGTTTTTGATTATTTTTAGGGGATGAGTTGTTTTGAAGGAGTTTTATTTAAAACCGAAGTTCTTTTCAGCCTTGAAGGACTATTCTTGTCAGCAGTTTGTGAAAGACTTAATTGCAGGCTTAATCGTTGCAATTATTGCCTTACCGTTGTCAATTGCATTAGCCTTGGCATCGGGTGCCGAGCCTCAGCAGGGTATTTATACCGCTATTTTTGCAGGCTTTACTGTATCACTTTTAGGCGGCAGTAATATCCAAATTGCCGGTCCTACCGCAGCATTTGCCACGATTGTCGCAGGAGTAATTGCATCACAGGGTATGCAAGGCTTGATTTTAGCAACACTTATGGCAGGTATAATACTTGTTATTATGGGTGTTTGCAAATTAGGCGGACTTATTAAATATGTTCCTACTACTATTACTGTCGGCTTCACTTCGGGTATTGCAGTCACTATTTTCTTGGGTCAGATAAAGGACTTTTTAGGTCTTACATATGTACCCGGAACAAAAGCGGTCGAAACCTTTGAAAAGGTCGAGGCTAATATAAATGCAATCGGTACATTTTCGTTAGAGTCTTTGGTTATCGGTGTTATCTGCCTTGCAATTTTGATTGTATACCCAAAAATTGAAAAAAGAGTACCGCCGTCACTTATTGCGGTTATCGTAAGTGTACTTTTGGTCAAGTTTATTCCTATTTTCAGTGATAATGTGGCAACCATCGGCGGACTTTATCCAAATATCAAGGCTGGTTTTCCGGAATTTACCTTAGCAGGCTTGGATTTTAGTGCTGATAAGGCGTTAGCTGTTTTGCCCGATGCGTTTACTATTGCAATTTTAGCCGCAATAGAGTCACTGCTTTCCTGCGTTGTTGCCGATAAAATGGTTGATGCAAAGCATAATCCAAATGCAGAATTGGTAGCTCAGGGTGCAGGCAATATGCTTTCGGTAATGTTTGGAGGAATACCTGCTACCGGTGCAATTGCGAGAACTGCAGCCAATGCCAAAAACGGAGGTAAAACTCCCGTTGCAGGTATGGTGCATGCCGTTGTACTTTTGCTGGTAATATTATTCCTTTTGCCGTTGGCAAAGCTTATTCCTATGCCGGCAATCGCCGCAATTCTCTTTATGGTTGCCTACAATATGAGTGAATGGCGAAGCTTTTTGAAAATCGTTAAAACCGAAAAATGGTATGACATTGTTGTTTTGGTGCTTACATTTGTTTTAACTGTTGCTTTCGATTTGGTTGTAGCTATCGTCGTTGGCCTTTTATTGCATTTTGCAATTGTTCTTGTTAAAAAATTAATTAAGAAATAACAAAAAATCACAGTCGTCAGACTGTGATTTTTTTATGCCTTTGAGAGCTTTTGATTTTATATAATTCCTCGTGGGCTAAGCGGGCTTTGGCTACAGAAATGTTTGTTTTCGGGAAACAATAAAAAAGTCTTTCTTTATTGCCGATTGAAATTACGTCGCCGATTTCATACCAATAATAGTCGGCGTTAAGCCCGAACGAAGCAGTAGGTGGCTGACTGTATTCTAACCTGCCGTCACAACCGGTAAGTGTAAAACCGTTTTCATTATGCTTTAAGGTGCCGTCACCTACTATATAAAGTGCCTTTGTGTCGGCAATTATGCCAATTTCAACGTCACAGTCGAGATTATACTTGCCGTCAATTATTTCTTGACGGACACATTCGCGCTCCCAATTGTACCAATCGGGAATATGTGAGAATTTAGTTTTACCGTCTACAGCTTTCAACCGGCCGTAAATATCCATTTCATAAGATTTACCGCAGTTCTTACAGGTGAGGGTAATGCCTTTTCCAACCATTTGGTTTTCGGCTTCACACTCGGCACATTTGTAAAGTATTCTTTCTAAACCGTCGGCACGGTCAGGGGTGTCAATTACCGTTTTAGTTTCCAATTGGCTTTTAAACGCATCAAATGTAAATGCTTCATCGATTATTCGGTCGATTTCTTCTATTGAACTTTTTGCAATTTCTTCGGGTGTTAAAATGCATTTTAATTCCGCAGTCACCTTGACTTTGCGTTTTTTCAGACAGTTGTATAAAGGTTGGCGTAAAAATGCACCGTCAGTGATAACTGTCAAAACAGGTACGTTCAACTTCTTTAAAAGTGTACCTAAACGGCGGGGCAAAGCCGTTGCAGTGCCGTCAAAACTGTATCCTGCTTCGGGGTACATAAGTACCGAAGTCTTCTTTTTCTGCAGGGTGTGTAAAATATCGGTTATAAGCTTTAGATCCGTAACGTATTTTTGCGTTGGAATACAGCCAATTTGATGCATAAGCCATTTTTTACCCACAAATCCGTCGACAGTGCTGACGATACAGTAGGGGTGAGGGTAAAATATTTTGGAGGCAATTTCCAAATCAATAAAGCTTGAATGGTTCATTAAAATCAAATATGGACCGTTACCGGCGTTTTCCATATTGATTTTCGTGTATTTAAAGCGTGTTGCCAATAAATCAGGAATTGACAGTAAACGTATAAGAGTTCTGAACAGAAGATTCGGTCTTTTAGGCCGTCCGAATTGAGGCTTTTTAATTTTCAAAACTTCATCAAATGGAAAATGTTTGATTTTTATTTTCATAAAAGTCCCCTTTAAGCAACAAAAATTCAACAAATATATTTTTATTTTACTCGAAAATACATAATAATACAAGTGCTAAATATTTTACAGTTTAAAGGTTAGAGAAAAGTTTGAACTAAAAAATCTTCTCAGTAGTTGGGGAATTATTATTGATGCCCACAAAGGCAGAGAACTTGATACCGATAAAGCAAAGGGAACGGATACAGCTATTGAGGTTGCAGCCCAACATGAGGATTGGATTAGCGACACAGTGGATGCATCGCAAAACGAATCTTTTGCCGGTGAAAACACCGTCGGTGTTGACAGCAGTGGGTATAATGGGTATAATAGTGTAAGAGGTGAGGAAAATGTTGATTACCAAGGAAATGTTGGAGGAAGCTCAGAAAGTAATCAAGAACGGTCCTCCTATGACTTCGGAAGAGAAAGCAAAACTCAAAGCCCTCGGAGAGAAGATGCGGAATCTTTCGCCCGAAGAACGCAAGGAACTGGAAAAACGGGCAACGGAAAAGTACGGAATTATTTAAGTAACGGCAAGTACAATACCGCATATACTACCGGGCAGGCAGATAACAGTAACGGCTACCGTGCGACTCAAATGATGAAGCAGGCTGGTGCCAAGGTTATCTTCTGTGATGGTGTTATTGAAATCAACGACGGTGAGACCACAACATTTATGACATCGGCTTTAACTATGCCAGATGGTACTGTATATATTTCCAACGGACTTAAGCAATCTGGTGCAGAAGCTGCTGCTCATGAGATAGTGCACGTGAAAATGATTTTAGGTGATGCTGCTTATGTTGAGTTTGAGGCGGTTATTGCGGATAATATTGACTGGGATTCTGAAAGTTATAAAAAAATTGCTCGTAAAATTGCAGCAGAAATCATTGATAAAAGAGCTTCTGCAGAAGAAATAGCAGAACACGGTGGAAGAGACGCGTATATTGATGAAAAAATAAGCGACTTAGACTTTGCAAAAACGTTTTTGCGTGAGATTACAGCCGTTGTCAATCAGCTTTGCTCAACCGATATGGACGCTGCCAACAGTTTGTTTGACGGGTTGTTTACTGACTGGAACGCGGTGGTTGAGGCAAGCAGAAAATTTAATAAGGATATTGGGGCGGACTTTTCGGAGTCTGCTTCTTTTATGTCTGAAGGTGAATCTGTGTTGCCTAAAGTTTCGGCTGAGGGACCGGAAGCTGATTGGTTTGCAGACGAGGCTTTTAAAGCTCGAGGACTTGAAAGGCTTACAGATGACCAAAAATTCATCAAATCGGTAGGTAAAGCGTTCGGCCGAGAAGTGAGGTTTGCTAACCTTGATAAATCGGTAAAAGGCAAGGATGGAAAGCGGAGACTGTTCAGTCCAGACGGATATTTTGACGAAAGCACAGGTGAAATCTGGATAAACACAAGCACTGCAAAGGAGCATCACCCGTTAGGATTTATCATAAAGCATGAATTGACAGAGTTTGCAGAAACCAATCCTAAATCTTATTCAAAGCTTATGAAAGCAATCAGAGATTCCAAAGAATTTGAATTGTGGTTGAGGAAAGAGACAAAAGACAAAACCCGAACTGTAGACCAGATGGTTTCGGACCTTGCTAAAAAAGAACGAAAGACCAGAGAAAAATACGGAATTAAACAAGGTCCGTATAAATCCACACAAGAAGTTTATGCCAATTTCATCGGTGACGTTTTGTTTGAAAAAGGCAATCATACTTTGGATACTCTTATCAGTCGTGCCGAAGCAAAACAAAAACCTGCTTTTATTCAAGCGATACTTGATGTCGTTACCTGGTTAAAAGAAAAACTCAAAGGTAACAAAGAAATTACTTTTAAGCTTGTTAGGTTGGAATCAAAATATGTTAATGCTTTAAAAAAAGCACAGAAAGCTTGGGAGCAAAAACAGGTATCCGAAACCGCACAAAATAAAAAATCCACCGA
>CAJGBX010000069.1 GCA_904501685.1 Clostridiaceae bacterium | reverse complement strand
TTGCCGCCTCAAGACAACCCTCGGGATTAGAGTTATAAGCATCGTCAATCAGCGTAGAGCCGTTAATGTAGCTTTTAAGCTCCAAGCGGTGCTCGGCAGGCTTTAGCTTTGACACCGCAAAGGCAATCTCCTCGGGTGTCAGTCCCAAATCAAGTGCAACCGATACAGCGGCGGCAATATTTAAAGCATTATGATAACCAAGTAAATGCGAGGTGACCTTTAATTCCTCACCCTTATAATTCAAGGTGACAGTCAAGCCCTTGGGCGAATAAGCAATGTGGGTAGCCTTACAGTCACAGTCACCGGTACCGTAGGTCACCGAGGTATAATCCAAAGCCTTAGCCTTAATATACTCGTTATCACCGTTTAAGTACATTTTACCGTTTTTAGACTTCACCCAATCGGCAAGCTCAAACTTTGTCGAAGCCACCGTTTCAATATCTCCAAATGTATCAAGGTGCTGAGGTCCGATTGAGGTAATTACCCCTAAATCGGGATTGGCTATCATACAGTCCTCTTTAATATCACCCTTACGCTTTGCTCCCATTTCGCAAACGAAAATTTCGGTCTGCGGCTTTAAGTCGCGTCTTACGGTAATGACAATACCCATAGGCGTATTATAATTTTCGGGGGTAACGAGGGTATTATAACGCTCGCTTAAAATACGTCCCAAAATAAACTTGGTACTGGTCTTGCCGTAGCTTCCGGTAACGCCGATAACCGTCATATTTTTATGATTTTTCAGAATTTTCTTAGCATCGTTAACATAGTAATTTGAAATACACTTTTCAATCGGCTTCATCACTAAAAGCGACAGTAACGTAACGGTTTCAGGTAAAGCACCTGCCAAAAACAGCGCCGATAAAAGTACAGCCGAGGCAGTACCCTTTAAAAATACCGCTAATATCGCCAAAGCGGCAATAATAACACCGCCGGCAATCCACATACGCTTAACGCGTGCAGTAACAACCAATCGTTTAATTGACTTTTTATTCTGTAAGTTGGACCGTACCGCCGTCATAATCAGCAAAACGGCACTAAGGCTTAGTAAAACAAGCTGTAAAACGGTGCTTGTAAAGTAAGCCGCCGCAACGGCACTAGCACCGATAAGCGCCCTTATAACCTCAAATAGCTTACCGCCGTCAAAGGCGCCCTTATACCATCTTAAATACCGCACTGCAAAATAAGAATTTTGCTGCAGCATTTGGTATTGCCGAGTCAGTGCCGATATACCTAAAACAGCGAAGACCGCCGCAAAACATATTTTAATTATCACTGTGTCACCATCCTTATAATGATTGTAGTTAGTCGAAACGCTTTAAAAGCGTTTCGATAAGCCACTTTTCAAGTGGCTTTAGCAAAATTAAATTGCAATTTAATTTTGCGCGACACTCATTTCAATAAAAAAAGGACAAATTTTTATTAAAAATTTGTTGCAAAATCAAAGATTTTGTGGCGAAACAGGATTGTTTCGCCTAACCTATTTCATTATGGCAAATTTAAGGAAGAAAGCTATTTAATATCGCATGAGCCTCCAACGGACGCTCAACAAAAGACCAATGGCCCGTATTTTTAATGACACACAAGCCACAGTCACTAATGGTTTTTTCCAAAATCTTGGCCATATAAAGCGGCGTTGCCGTATCATTTTCACCCCAAATCAGCAGGGTTGAAGCCTTGATTTTGCCGATATAAGGCGTCATATCGTCATTCACCAAATTTACCAGGGTTTTACGCATAACCTCGGGTGCAGAATTATAGTCAGCCGAGCCGAAATGCCCTCTTGCCTTATTAAGTAACCCTACTGTATGCTTTTTAAGACCCGGTAGGGTCAGCACTCGGCGAACAGTCTTATAAGTACACTGCTTAACCGATTTTTTGAGGTTGAATTTAGGCTTAAGTCCTGCACCGTCAATCAGAACGACCTTTTCAGGACTCATTAACCCTGTGCCCAAAAGCTTCATAATAACCCTGCAGCCGTGTGAATGACCGATAAGAATAGGATTGTTAAGACCTTGTGCTTTACAAAATTTTATAACCAAATCAACATAATCGTCGGTAGTAAGCGGCCGCTCAGGCAGGCTTGATTTACCGCAACCGGGAAAATCAAGTGCTATCAAATGACAGGAATGCGACAGTGCCTCAATAACACCTCTCCAAGAGTCGGTCGAGGCTCCCCAACCGTGTAAAAGCAGTATGTCAGGTCCCTCGCCTGCTTCAACATAATGAATATTTAATCCGTTAACCTCAGTATACATACTGTCACCGCCTTTTACAATTCAATATATGCATAATACCGAAAGGACTATCCGAAATTAATTTTAATGGATATTTTTCCCAACCGCGTTCTATTAAAATACTCAACAATACAACAGCTTAATAGAAATATTATAGCAAACTAAACCTCAAATTAGAAGACCAAAAATAAAAGTTTTTAAAATTTTTCTAAAATTTAATACCGTTACGAATTCCACCGCCTGAAAACGCATCTGCTTTTTGTTTACTTGTGGTTTAATTTGTGTTATACTAATAAAAAGGCTCCCTTGAAAAGGGAGGTGGCAAAATCTTCGATTTTGACGGAGGGATTTAAATGAAATACAATCATAATAAGTCACTCGTCAATGTCGGCAGAATGCTTCGTAAAAACATGACTAAAGAAGAACGCCATTTATGGTATGACTTTTTAAGAGGATATTCCGTTAAATTTATCAGACAAAAAATCATTGGCAATTACATTGTTGATTTTTATTGTGCAAAAGCAAATCTTGTAATTGAACTCGACGGTTCGCAGCATTATGATAAAATTGGTATTGTTAAAGATAACGAACGAACAAAATACCTTGAAAGTCAAGGTTTGAAAGTTATAAGAATACCTAACAATGAAATAAACAATAATTTTCGTGGAGTTTGTGAGTTTATTGATAACGAGGTCAAATCCCTCAGTCACCCTCGGTGACAGCTCCCTTTACAAGGGAGCCTAAAATCCCTCCACCACTAACGCGGTCAAACGCCCTCCTTGTAAAGGAGGGTGGCAGCCGCAGGCTGACGGGAGGATTGTGTTTATAACAATAATCCCTCCACCACCTTCGGTGGTCCCCCTCCCTTTACAAGGGAGGCTATTATATGAAAGGAGTGAGAACAAAAGTGGATAAGTTTATTTTACATTCAAATTACAAACCAACCGGAGACCAACCGGAAGCTATTGAAAAATTAAGCCAAGGCATCAAAAACGGCTTAAAAGAGCAGGTGCTCCTCGGTGTTACCGGTAGTGGTAAAACCTTCACAATGGCGAATATTATCGCTAACGTAAACAAACCCACCCTTGTTCTCGCTCATAATAAAACCCTCGCCGCACAGTTGTGTAGTGAATTTAAAGAGTTCTTCCCTGAGAATGCGGTTGAATATTTTGTTTCCTAACACAAGAGTTGCTCTAAAAACCGTCACAAAACACCGTTTTTAAGAGCTTTTTAACACAGGACAACACGTAATAACACTATATAAACCAAATAAATTTGTGACTTAAATTCGTGCAATTAAACTTTTTATTTAAAGTGTGGTAATTCTAATGAATAATAAACATAAAAAGAAGAATAGCAAGAAAAACTCTACTCTAAAAGTTACCGCTTTTAACCCTAATTTTTTAATTTGGCTATTAGGCTTTGGATTTACTTTGTGGGGTAATTTTTATTTTTATTCTTTAGAAAATAAAATATCTTGGCTTTTAGCAGTATTTTTAATTGTTTTTCTTTTAGCATTGTTTGCTGATTCAGTATATTATATATTTACTAAGGAAGAAATTTATTTCGTCCATTTTTGGGGTTATAAAGGTCGCCTTCCGTGGTTTTATATAACTTCAATTACCAAGCATAATTTTTGGGATAGCATTGGTTTTAGAGAACTAATGGGCTATGAAGTTTATTATGACCAACCTTATAAAGGCAGACTAATAAGAAAAATTATCTTTTTGGCTTTGACACCTAAAGTTAAAAAAGCCCTGAATAAATTTTATCGTGGTGAAATAACTTTTGAAACAAAGCCTAGAAAAAAGAAAAAATAAGAGTGATTTACATTTTTGTGGAATATTAAGATAATAAAGGAGTGAGAACAAAAATGGATAAGTTTATTTTACATTCAAATTACAAGCCTACCGGTGACCAACCGGAAGCTATTGAAAAATTAAGCCAAGGTATCAAAAACGGCTTAAAAGAGCAGGTGCTCCTCGGTGTTACCGGTAGTGGTAAAACCTTCACAATGGCGAATATTATCGCTAACGTAAACAAGCCCACCCTTGTTCTTGCTCACAATAAAACGCTTGCCGCACAGTTGTGTAGTGAATTTAAAGAGTTCTTCCCTGAGAATGCAGTGGAATATTTTGTTTCCTACTACGACTACTATCAGCCTGAGGCTTATATTCCCGGTACGGACACCTATATCGAAAAGGACTCGGCTATAAACGATGAAATCGACAAGCTGCGCCACAGTGCTACCTGTGCACTTTCCGAGCGAAACGATGTAATTATTGTAGCCTCGGTTTCCTGCATATACTCACTCGGCAACCCGATTGACTACCGCAATATGGTTATATCCCTACGCCCCGGTATGGAAAAGGACCGCGACGAGCTGATTCACAAGCTCATTGACCTGCAGTACGAACGCAACGATATGAGCTTTACACGTAACAAATTCCGAGTAAGAGGTGACGTTGTCGAGGTTTTTCCTGCCTATTCCAACGAAACGGCAATCCGAATTGAATTTTTTGACAACGAAATCGACCGAATTTGTGAGTTCAACCCCTTAACCGGTGAGGTCAAGACCGTTTTGGGTCACATTGGTATCTATCCTGCCTCGCACTATATTGTTCCCGAGGAGGAAAAGGAAGCGGCTCTTCAGGATATTTTAAATGAAATGGAGAACCGCGTTCAGTATTTCACCGACCGCAGTCAGCTGATTGAGGCTCAGCGTATCCGCCAACGCACCGAATATGATGTTGAAATGCTTCGTGAAATCGGCATTTGCAAGGGCGTTGAAAACTATTCGCGTGTGCTTTCGCGCAGGCCTGAAGGAAGCACTCCTTTTACCCTTTTGGACTACTTCCCCGACGACTTTTTACTGTTTATTGACGAGTCACACGTCACTGTGCCTCAGGTACGGGGTATGCTTGGCGGTGACAAAGCTCGCAAGACCAATCTGATTGATTTCGGCTTTCGTTTGCCCTCGGCCTATGATAACCGACCGCTTAGTTTTGACGAGTTTTACGCTCACTTAAACCAGACAATTTACGTTTCGGCAACACCGGGTGACTTTGAAAAACAGCACGCCCAGGCTGTAGCCGAGCAGATTATCCGTCCAACCGGACTTATTGACCCTGAAATCATTGTTAAGCCTACCGAAGGTCAGATTGACGACCTTGTATCCGAAATCAACACACGCACAGAACAAAATGAGCGTGTTCTGATTACTACGTTAACCAAGAAAATGGCCGAGGATTTGACCGATTACCTTTTCGACCTCGGTATCAGGGTTAAATATATGCACTACGACGTTGACACTATAGAGCGTATGCGGTTGATTCGCGAGCTTCGTTTAGGCGAATTTGACGTGCTTATCGGTATAAATCTGCTTCGCGAGGGCTTGGACATACCCGAGGTTTCGCTTGTTGCAATTTTAGACGCTGACAAGGAAGGCTTTTTACGTTCGGAAACCTCGCTTATACAGACGGTCGGACGAGCCGCCCGTAATGTCAAGGGTCAGGTTATAATGTATGCCGACAGTGTCACGCCCTCTATGGAACGGGCAATTACCGAAACCGAACGCCGCCGAAAAATTCAGAGTGAATATAACACCGCGCACGGTATTATGCCTAAAACCATTATCAAGGATGTGCGTGATGTCATTGAGATTACACCCAAGCAAGACGGCGACAAGGCGATTAAGCAGATGTCACGCGAGCAACGTGAGCAGCTTATAAAGAAGCTGACAGTCGAGATGAGACAGGCTGCAAAGCTTTTGGAATTTGAGCACGCCGCCAAATTGCGTGACAGAATTGAAAAATTGAGAAAAGGAAAATAAACATTCGATTTCATCATCAATTATTGAAAGTAAAACAAAGATTAAAATCAAAACAGACCCATCGGTTATATAACCGATGGGTCTGTTTTGATTATTTGTTAAATATTAGTCGATAAACTTATCGTGAACAGCCTGCATACCCTTTTCGCAGTCATTAACGTCAACGATAACCGAAATCTTGATTTCGGAGGTCGAAATCATATGAATATTGATGCCGACATCAGCCAATGCCTCGAACATCTTGGATGCAACACCGGGATGTGTTTCCATACCCGCACCGACAATAGAAAGCTTGCCTGCCTTTTCATTGATAACTACCTTTTCATAGCTGACCTGAGACTTAATTGCCTCTAAAGCCTCGGTAGTATCTTTGAGCTGATTCTGAGGAACGGTAAAGGTGATGTCCTTTGTACCGTCACGGCCAACCGACTGCAAAATAATGTCAACATTGACATTCTTACGTCCAAGCTGATTAAATACCTTGAATGCAATTCCGGGAGTATCCTTTAAACCTACGATTGAAACAAGTACGATGTCCTTATCAACTGCGACACCTTTGACAAGCATTTTTTCCATATTAACAGTCTCCTTAACTATAGTACCGCGAACATTACTCTCTAAACTCGAGCGTACTTCAAGCTCAACGGCGTATTTTTTGGCCATTTCGACCGAACGGTTATTAAGCACCTGTGCACCGAGGGTTGCCAATTCAAGCATCTCATCATAGGTGATTTCATCCATTTTCTTAGCAGTCTTAACCTTACGGGGGTCAGCGGTGTAAACACCGTCAACGTCGGTATAAATCTGACAAAGGTCAGCATTCATAGAGGCGGCAATTGCAACCGCACTTGTATCCGAGCCGCCGCGGCCCAGAGTAGTAATATCGTCATACTTATT
>CAJGBX010000068.1 GCA_904501685.1 Clostridiaceae bacterium | reverse complement strand
TTGTCGAAACAATGATTTTCAACTGTGCGCTTATTAGACGGCGTATTCGTGACCCTAAGCTCAGAATGAAGCATTTTCAGGTGGGAAAGTCCTCAAAAGTGGACGTTGCTATCGGTTTTATCGACGGATTAGCCGACCCAAAGGTGATAAAACGTCTTCAAAAAAGGCTTGAGGAAATTGATATTCAAGGTGTTTCAATGACCTCGCAGGCGTTGTCCGAGCTGCTTGTACCAACTGCATTTTTTAATCCGTTCCCTAAGGTCAGGTTCACCGAGCGTCCCGACTTTGCCGCAGCCTGTATTCTGGAGGGAAAGGTTGTGCTGATAATGGACAATTCCCCTGCTATAATGATTTTCCCGAACTCAATTGCCGATTTTTCAAAGGAAACGGATGATTACTATTTTCCGCCTTTAACCGGCACTTATGTGCGAATTATCCGGGCGGTAGTCTCGGTGCTGACGGTGGTTATGACACCGCTTGTGCTTATTTGGCTGAACAATCCCAATCTTTTACCTGATTGGCTTGGGTTTATAAATACCGATGAAGATTATTCAATTCCTATTTTTGCTCAATTTTTACTGCTCGAGCTTTTTATCGACGGACTTCGGTTGGCTTCGCTCAACACACCCAATACGCTTTCAAGCTCGTTAGGTATCATCGGCGGTCTGATTTTGGGCGAATTTGCGGTTGAGTCGGGATGGTTTGTGTCGGAAACCATAATGTATATGGCGTTTGTAGCGATTTCGTCCTTTGCACAGCCGAGTTTTGAAATGGGATATGCGATGAAGTTTTCGCGTATTTTTCTGCTGATTTTATCACAGCTTTTCGGTTATTATGGGTTTTTCGGCGGCTTGCTTGCCGTACTGTTGCTTGCAGGTTTCTCAAAAACCCTTAGCGGACGCAGTTATTTAAGCCCAATAATACCCTTTAAACCAAGGGATTTCGCAAGAATGTTCATCCGCACAGGAATACGTTACAAAAACCACTAAGAAAACGGAGGAATTAAAATGGATGTCTTTATGGATTGCTTAAAAGCGTTTTTAGTAGGCGGAATAATTTGCGCTGTCGGACAAATATTGATTGACAAAACCAAGCTCACCCCTGCGAGAATACTTGTTTCGTATGTTGTGGCAGGCGTGTTTTTGACAGCGGTCGGTGTTTATGAGCCGTTGGTGGATTTTGCCGGCGCCGGAGCCACCGTACCGTTGACCGGTTTTGGCTTCAGCCTTGCCACCGGAGTCAAGGAGGCGGTGTCGGAATACGGATTAATAGGCGCATTGACCGGCGGAGTCACCGCAACGGCGGCCGGCATAACGGCGGCAATACTGTTCGGATGGCTCGTTTCCCTCTTTGCAAAACCTAAAATGAAATAACAAATTAATGTTTCACGTGAAACAAAGTCGATGGCAGTTACCAAATGTTTCACGTGAAACATTTTATATTTTGATGGTTTTCCTCTTTACAAATTGAGGTTTATTCATTATAATATAAGGACAAGATTTAAATTCCCAAGGAGGTAATGCTTTGGGCAAGATAATTGCTATAATAAATCAGAAGGGCGGCGTCGGTAAGACTACAACCGCTGTAAACCTTGCGGCAGGCTTAGGTATCATGGGCAAAAAGGTTCTGCTGATTGATGCCGACCCACAGGGCAATACAACCAGCGGCTACGGTATAAACCGCCGTGAAATAACAGTTTCGAGCTATGATTTGTTGGTTACGGGCGCTCACGCAAGGGAATCAATAATTAAAACCGATTTTAAAAATGTGTCGGTTATACCTGCAAACATAAATTTGGCAGGTTCTGAGGTTGAGCTGGTTTCGATTGTAAATCGTGAAAATCAGCTTAAAACCGCACTTTGTCTGGTAAAGGACGAGTTTGATTACATATTTATTGACTGTCCGCCGTCGTTAGGGCTGATTACAATTAACGCCCTGACCGCTGCCGATTCGTTTTTTGTGCCGTTGCAGTGTGAATACTACGCTTTAGAGGGTCTTTCTCAACTGATTACGACCGTAAAACGCATTAAATTGGGCTTTAATCCCGATTTGTATTTAGAGGGTGTGCTGCTCACGATGTTCGACGGACGGCTCAACCTGACTCAGCAGGTTGTAGGCGAAATCAAAAAGTATTTCCCTAAAGAGCTTTACAAGACTACAATTCCACGCGGTGTAAGGCTTTCCGAAGCACCGAGCTACGGTCAGCCGATACAGTATTATGACAAACGCTGTAAGGGTGCCGAGGCTTATAACGACCTTGCAAAGGAATTTGTGAAGCGAAATAAAAAGAAATAACGAAAAGATATATATATATAATGTAAGGAGTGGATAAAATGGCGGCAAAAAAAGGCGGCTTAGGTCGAGGAATGGACTCACTTTTTACCGAAAACACGGTTGAAACAAAGCAAGCGGTAGAATTAAGACTTTCGCAGATTGTTCCTAACCGAGACCAGCCGAGAAAGGTCTTTGACGATGCGGCTCTTCGTGAGCTATCCGAAAGCATAAAAATGCACGGACTAATTCAGCCGTTGCTGGTTCGTCCGATGAACGACGGAAGTTATCAGATTGTTGCCGGTGAACGCCGTTGGCGAGCAAGCCGTTTGGCCGGACTTGAAAAGGTACCCGTTGTTATAAAGGAAATGGCTGACAGTGAGGTTATGGAGCTTGCACTGATAGAAAACCTGCAACGTGAGGATTTAAACCCGATTGAAGAGGCCGAGGGCTATAAAACCCTTATGGATACCTATTCTTTAACTCAGGAGCAGGCTGCCGAGCGAGTTGGAAAATCACGTTCGGCGGTAGCAAATGCGCTCAGATTGATGAGTCTTAACGCGGCTGAAAAGGAAGCTTTGCAAAACGGTGCTATAACAGCAGGTCACGCAAGAGCTTTACTGTCGATTCCCGATAAGGAGCTGAGACGTCAGGCGTTAGAGCTTGCTAAGGCCGGTGCCTCGGTGCGTGAAATCGAGCGTATTTCAAAGCAGCAGGCGGTCGGTATCACAATGAAAAAACCGAAAATCAAGAACAAGACTTATGTTGAGGTTGAGGCGGCGTTAGCTGAACAAATCGGACGTAAGGTTAAGATTTCAGGCAATGGAAAATCGGGCACACTGCAGATTGAGTTTTTCAGTGATGACGACCTGTTTGACCTTGCCAAAAAAATTGCAGGAGAAAAATAAATACAATATTTTGTGCTTAATTGTTGTTATAAATACATTATATAGTAGAAATTAGAACGGAGAATAAAAATGCTGGATATTAAATTTTTAAGAGAAAACCCTGATATTGTTCGTGAAAACATCAAAAAGAAGTTTCAGGACCAAAAGCTGCCGCTTGTTGACGAGGCAATTATACTTGACGAGCAAAAGCGTTCAGCTCAGCGTGAGGCTGACGGATTACGTGCCGAGCGTAACGCCATTTCGAAGCAGATTGGCGGATTTATGGCAAAGGGTCAAAAGGACGAGGCTGAGGCCGCTAAGAAAAAGGTTGGCGAGTTTGCCGCACGTTTAAGTGAGCTTGAGGTTTTGGAAACCGAGCTTGACGAGAAATTAACCAAGGTTATGATGACTATTCCGAACATCATTGACCCGACTGTACCGGTCGGTCGTGATGACTCCGAAAACGTTGAGGTACAGCGTTACGGCGAGCCGGTTGTACCTGAGTTCCCTATCCCCTATCATACTGAAATTATGGAAAAATTTGAAGGTATCGACCTTGACAGTGCCCGTAAGGTTGCAGGTAACGGTTTTTACTATTTAATGGGTGATATTGCACGTTTACATTCTGCAGTTATTTCCTATGCACGCGATTTTATGATTGACCGCGGCTTTACCTATTGCGTACCTCCTTTTATGATTCGCTCTAACGTTGTTACCGGTGTTATGAGCTTTGCCGAAATGGATGCTATGATGTATAAAATCGAGGGTGAGGATTTGTACCTTATCGGTACCTCCGAGCACTCAATGATCGGTAAGTTTATCGACACTATCAATCCCGAGGAAAAGCTTCCCTATACGCTCACCAGCTACTCTCCCTGCTTTAGAAAGGAAAAGGGCGCTCACGGCATTGAGGAACGCGGTGTTTACCGTATTCATCAGTTTGAAAAGCAGGAAATGATTGTTGTTTGTAAGCCTGAGGAATCCCCGATGTGGTTCGAAAAGCTCTGGCAGAACACTGTAGACCTGTTCCGTTCAATGGATATTCCTGTCAGAACCTTGGAGTGCTGCTCGGGAGATTTGGCTGACCTGAAGGTTAAGTCGATTGATGTTGAGGCCTGGTCGCCGAGACAGAAAAAATATTTTGAGGTCGGCTCCTGCTCCAATTTGGGTGATGCTCAGGCACGCCGTTTGAAGATTCGCGTCAAGGGCAAGGACGGCAACTATTTGGCACATACTTTAAATAACACTGTTGTTGCTCCTCCGAGAATGTTGATTGCCTTCCTCGAAAACAACCTGCAGGAGGATGGCTCTATCAGAATTCCTGAGGCACTTCGTCCGTATATGGGCGGAATGGAAAAAATCGTTAAGAAGTAATGGGAACGATTTTCGATAAGACCGCTTTTCAGTGGCAGTTTTTTGTTTCGACCTTTGAGGTCGATATGTATGACCGAATGAAAATTTCGGCTTTAATGAAGCGTCAGCAGGAAATCGGCGAGCTTCACCTGATTGAATTTGGGACAAATTCCGACAAAATGCGTGCCGAACAAGGCTTTGCATTCATTTTCACTAAGATGAACATCAAGGTCACTCGCCTGCCGAAGTCCAAGGAAAGCGTCACGCTGACTACCTGGTGCAGTGGGTTAAAGGGCGTCAGGTTTACAAGAAACTACGTTTTACGCGACGAAAACGGTGAAATACTGACCGAGGCTAAGGCCGAGGTTACGACAATCGACCTTGTCAGCCGTAAAATCGTACGTCCGCGGGAAATCAAGGGATTTGAGGACTTTTTGTATAACGAGACCCTGGAAAATCATTGCGAATATCCTAAAAAGCTGACGATTGTCGGTGAGAATGCCGAGTTACAAAGCCGGAGTGTGCGTTTTTCGGATATTGATTTCAACGGTCACGTTAACAATACGGTTTACGCAGATATGGCGTTTGATGCACTGCCGAGCGAGCTGGTAAGGTCAACCGTCAAGGGTTTTGAGGTTAATTTTATTAACGAGGCAATGCTGGGTCAAACGCTTGAAATTTCGACCGTCGCAGAGGCTGACGGGTACAGTGTTTTGGGTAAAACCGACCAACACGAGTGCTTTGCGGTAAAAATAACGTTTTAAAATAAAACAATAATAACAGTAACTGCCGGGTGTTTTCAAAAGACACCCGGCAGTTTTATTTGACATAAAGATAAGTAATACAGCTTCATATTTTGTTAAAATTTTAACAAAATATGAAAAAGGTCTTGAAATATGTGGCAATATGGTGTATAATACTAAAAAGTGTACCAAATGAGACACTTTAGAGGTGAAAATATGGATTGTTTTTTGTTTGATGGTCTGTCCTCGGATGAGGTGCAAGAGGTTCTTGCCATTTCGGGTGAGCCGATTACTGTGCCGAAAAATACCGACCTTTATCGCACAGGTCAGGTCGGCATACTGCTTGACGGGAACGCCGTTGTTTGTCGCCTTGGTGATACCGGCTCACAAATTACCGTCAGAGGTATAGCCAAGGGTGACGTTTTCGGTGTCGCAAGTCTTTTCGGCACATGGAAGCAGGGTAAAAGCAAGATTTTAGCAAAAACCGACTGCTCGGTTATATATTTTTCGGAAGATTCATTACGGAAAATTTTTGCCAAAGTTCCTGCTTTTGCATACAATTATGTGTCGTTTCTAAGTGACCGTATCAGGTTTTTAAACGCCCGGATTGATGCGTTTTCAGCCGGAAGTGCGGTGCAAAAGCTTTACGAATACCTTGTTTCGCAGGCGATTGACGGTGAGGTTTATCTGGATATCGGCCTGGCAGAGCTGGCGCGCCGTTTGAAAATGGGGCGCTCAAGCCTTTACCGTGGTATCGAAGCCTTAGAGCAAAGCGGATTAATCGCAAGAAGCAAAAATACTTTCATCATCAAATAATATTTTGGGGTTTGGAACAAAATCTTTACCTTTATTAACGGAGGAAACAAAAATGAAAAAAATTATATCTTTAATAAGCCTGATGCTTGTATTAGTAATGGTCTTAGGTCTTACTGCCTGCGGCGGCAATGAGACTGCTTCTACACCGTCAACCGAGTCCAAGCCGGAGTACACACCGGTTGATATGACGGTTGCCTGTATGACCGGCCCTACCGGTGTCGGAATGGCAAAGCTGATGGCCGATTCTGCCGCAAAGCAGACCGCAAACAATTATACCTTTACAGTAGCTACTGCCGCAACCGAGATTAACGCAAAATTCTTAAAGGGTGAAATCAATATTGCCTCGGTTCCGACCAATGTTGCCGCAACCCTTTACAACAAAACCCAGGGTAAAGTCAGAATGCTTGCCGTTAACACCTACGGCGTGCTTTCAATCCTCGAAAAGGGTGACACTGTAAAGTCGATTGCCGATTTAAAGGGTAAAACTATTTACTCGACCGGCAAGGGTCAGAATCCCGAGTTCATTTTAAAGCACATTTTAACCAAGAATAATATCGACCCCGAAAAGGATGTTAATATCAATTTCGTATCGAGTGAGGATTTGGTACAAAAGCTCATCAGCGGTGAGGCTGAGGTAGCATTGGCTCCGGAGCCGGCTGCGACTACAGTAATGGTTAAAAATGCCGAATTACGCAGAGCGTTGAGCATCAATGACGAATGGTCAAAGGTTTCTGATACCAAGCTTATGATGGGCTGTGTTATTGCGCTTGATTCCTATGTTGCCGCCAACCCCGAGGCAGTTGCGAAATTCTTAGAGGAATACCAAAAGTCAATCGAGTTTGCCGCAACTAATATTGATGAGGCCGCAAAGCACTGTGCAACCTATAAAATCACCGCATCTGAGGCAATTGCCAAAAAGGCAATTCCCACCTGCAATCTTTGCTAT
>CAJGBX010000067.1 GCA_904501685.1 Clostridiaceae bacterium | reverse complement strand
TTTTTCAAAATGGTGGTGGATAGGACTCATTTTAAATAGCCTCTTGCCGGTTTTTTTAAACCAGAACACCTGCAATACAACCGACAGAGCCTCAATAAGATAGATAATGCCTGCAAGCATAAGATAAATCGGTCTGTCAATCATAAACGCCAAGGCAACAACCATACCGCCTAAGAACATAGAGCCGGTGTCACCCATAAATATTTTTGCAGGATGCCAGTTCCAGGTAAGAAAACCAACCAAAGCACCTGCCAATGCCGATGCGATAATATTTGTACCAAGCATCTGCAATGAGCCTGCCATAAGCATAAATGCAACCGACACAACCAACGTTACGCTTGAGGCCAAGCCGTCAAGTCCGTCGGTTAAGTTTACGGCATTGGTAAATCCGTATATAAAGAAGAATGCAATCGGCCAAAAGATTATTCCCCAACCGGAAACAACACTCACCTTACCGACAAACGGAATCCAGGTTGTTTTAAGGCCTGCCAATGCAAGGCTGATAAGATAGGTAGCGCAACCTAATGCCTGCAGAACGGTTTTTTGCGAGGCGGTTAATCCTAAGTTGCGTTTTTTCACAACCTTAATATAGTCATCAATAAAGCCGATTATACCCATCACTATTGCCAAGCCTAAGCCTGCAAAAAGCTTGGTAAAGCTTATTGCAGAGCCAAATTCTTGCTTTAAGCCGTCGTCTATAACCGCACTTGCACCCATTGCAAAGACTACACCTAAGATAACACCTATAGCAATCAATATTCCGCCCATTGTAGGTGTTCCCTGCTTAGACTTATGCCAAGAAGGTCCCTCTTCACGTATAGTTTGACCGAATTTTAAGCGTTTTAACAGCGGTATCAGCGGGTATCCCAAAAGATACGCCGCAAGAAAGCTTACCAATACGGCTATAGCAGGTACAAATCCCGTCATTGTTCATTCCTCCAAAGGTAGAAAATTATAATTCGGCCAAGGCCTCGGCAACAATCTCACGCTCATCAAGATGTATTGTACCGGTATTTAAAATTTGATATGTTTCATGGCCCTTGCCTGCTAAAATAATTATATCACCTTTAGTAGCCATTTGTATACACTTTTTTATTGCATCAATACGATTTTCTACAACCTCAACCGGTACAGGTGAATTTTTCATACCCTCTAGGATATCGTCTATGATTGCTTTCGGATCCTCCGAGCGAGGATTATCGCTGGTAACAACGCAATAATCTGCAATACTCATAGCAATCTGACCCATTTTCGGTCTCTTGGTACGGTCACGGTCACCGCCGCAACCGAACAAGACAATCAACCGGTTTTTCGGCAGCTCTTTAAAGGTTTTTAAAATATTTTCCAACCCATCAGGAGTATGTGCATAGTCGATAATTACGGTAAAATCGCGGCCCGTCGGCACTACCTCTGCTCTACCCTTGACTCCTGTCATATTTAGAAAAGCCGTTGAAATTAAACTCAAATCAACTCCTAATTCCAATGCAATTGCAGCGGCACAAGCTGAATTATACGGTGTAAATTTACCGCCGATTGCAGTCTTGATTTCAACATCACCGCAAGGAGCTTTAAGTGTAAACTCAGTTCCATCCGAACGAAGCTTAATATTTTCAGTCTTATAATCTGCTTTTGCCGACAAGCACGAAAAGGTCTTAATATTACAATTCAAACCGTCACTCAGCTTGACAAAATAGCCATCATCACTGTTCATTATTGCAGTTTTTGATGCATAAAACAGCTTCTTTTTAGCTGCCATATAATTATCCATTGTAATATGGTAATCTAAATGGTCCTGAGTAAGGTTTGTAAATGCCGAAACCTCAAATTGCAGGCCGTAAACACGGTCTTGGTCAAGTGCGTGTGAAGAAACCTCCATAACACAATAATCACAGCCTGCGGCAACCATTAACGAAAGCATCGACTGAAGCTCATACGCACTCGGAGTCGTATTCTTTGAAGGTAAAACCTCTTCACAAATCATATTTTGAATAGTGCCGATAAGGCCAACCTTATGACCTGCTGACTCCAAAATACTTTTTACCATATATGAAACCGAGGTCTTACCATTTGTACCGGTTACACCTATCATCTTTAATTTCTTTGCAGGTGACCCAAACCACTTAGCACAAAGCTCAGCAAACACTCTTCGCGAATCATTAACAATAATTTGATTAGGCAGGCCAACATCCTTTTGACAGACAATAAATGCCGCACCGCTTTTATATGCAGACTCTGCAAATTTATGACCGTCTACTGTAGCTCCGTCAATACAAACAAATATATTGCCCTTTTGAACAATTCTTGAATCACAGGTTATACCTGTAATTTCAGTATTACAAAACGATTCAGGACATTCGTTTATCAATTCAAATAATTTCATAGTATCCTCTCAAATTCACTATTCTGCGGTTTCGGTAGTACGGAAATATACAGTCACAATTGTACCACAGTCGACATTTGTACCCGCTTCAATATCCTGCTTATATGCAACCACACTAGTACCTGAGCTTTGTACACCTGAGTATTTTACATTCACACCCTTGTTTGCGGCAAGTTCATTAACGGCATTGATAGACAGACCCACAAACGACGGCACCTCAGACTTTTTAACATCTGCCGTTTCTTCAGTATAAAGCATTACTACGCCATCCTTATACAATGAATCAGATGCTGTAGGCAGCTGCTTTATTACAGTATTGCCTTCACCAATAATTTCATATTTAAGACCTTTATCAACAATAGCCTTCTTAGCTACATCAACCGTCTGTCCCGAAACTGAAGGCACACGAACCGCCATTTTCGAAAGCTCTTCCTCACTGTACTGAGGTTCATAGCCTAAATACGGCAAAATTTCAGCCATAATCTGACCGCCTACCGGTGCGGCAATTGTACCGCCGTAGTAAGCATCTCCGGTCGGTTCATCAAGCATAACAAGCAGAGCAATTTCGGGGTCATCCATCGGTGCTACACCGCAGAACGAGGCTATATAAATACCCTTTTCACCGGTCTGGTTAATATCGGTCAATTTTTGAGATGTACCGGTCTTACCACCTATACGGTAACCCGAAACATAAGCGTTTTTACCGCCGCCTCCGTCAACAACAGCCTCCATTAAGGAACGGATTGTTTCAGAGGTTTTAGTTGAAATAACTTGACGTCTTACGTTTGTTCCAATAGTTTTAACAGTGTTGCCGTCGGCATCAACTATTTCATTTACAACATGAGGCTGAACCAAATATCCGCCGTTAACTGCGGCTGAAACAGCTGTAATCATTTGAATCGGTGTCACCTGAAAGGTCTGACCGAAGGAGGATGATGCAAGGTCAGAAATACTCATTTTATCAGGATTATAATAAATCGGACTGCTTTCACCCGGCAAGTCAATTCCGGTCTTTTGACGGAGACCGAAGGCATCATAATACTTATTAAAGGTTTTCAAGCCTAACTGCTGACCGAAGGTAATGAATACAGGGTTGCAGGAATTTTGCACTGCCTGAGTAAGGGTTTCGGCACCGTGTCCGGTCTTTTTATGGCAGTTGATTCTACGGCCGGCTACAACAATATAACCGCTGCACCTATAATGATTGCCCAAGGAAGTAACACCTTCTTCTAAGGCCATCGCGGCAGTAACAACTTTAAATACCGAGCCCGGCTCGTATGTATCAGATACTACCTTATTTCTCCATTGACGGTTGCGAAGCTCATTAAGCTTAGCCGTTTTTTCGTCACCGGTCAGTCCGTCAACAATGCTTTGCTCCTCATCAGATAGTACAAACGGTTGGTTAGGGTCAAAGTCACCCTTGACTGCCAAGGCCATAACCTCGCCGGTATTTACGTTCATACATACAACCGCGCCTCGTTCAATAACCTTGTTATCAATAATGGCTTGGTCTAAATATTTTTCGCACACGCTTTGAACATATGAGTCAAGCGCCGTAACAAGAGTGTTACCCGGCTTAGCTTCAACCTTAACCTCGTAATTTGTTGCCATATTTTTTCCGCTGGCATCCTTAGCGGAAACCACACGTCCCGGGATTCCGGTCAATGCATTATCATATTGTGCTTCAAGACCGCCTAAGCCTTGATTATCGGTTCCTACAAAGCCTAAAACAACCGAGGCCAAATTATCGTTGGGATAATAACGCTTACTGCTTTCGTCAAGACCCATATATTCCCCGACCTTATATGTACTGTTAGCCATATATTCACGGATTTTATCGGCCTCAGGCTTTTCAACGTTGGATTTAACCTTAACGTAACTGGTTTTTTTGTTGGTATAATCAAGAACTGTCTGATATTCAAGTCCTAAAATCGTAGAAAGATTTGTTGCTATTTCAGACTTAATCGCCTGCAGCTTAGCCGAATCGGTAACCTTTTTAAAACTATTAGGAGTAATATAAACCGTCCAAACCTGAGCACTTGTAGCAAGCAACGCACCGTTACGGTCAAGAATTTTACCGCGTTCTGCGGCAATAACGGTATCATAAAGCTGTTGATCTGCGGCCTTTTGCTGATAAAAATCACTCTTTACCACCATTAAATAAATAAGGCGGCCGCCAATAAGGCCGAACATAGTCAAGGTCATTACTGCCCAAACCACTATAATTCGTATAACCATACTTCTGTTAGGTGCCTTTGCCAACCGTCTCACTCCTAAATTATTGGGATTTTTTATTTATATTTAACGCCCGAACGAGAGCCGGACTAAAATGGTCCGGCTCTCTGAATTAGTATTGTTTACACACAATTATATTTAGAAACTTTAATCATTATTCTACTCGGCATAAAGTTCTCCGTAAGAATTCTCAGCGGTGTCAACATTATTAGTATTAATATATGTAACCTGACTTTTTTCACATTTCTGCATACCAAGCGCTTCAGCTGCTGCCTCAAGATTAATAACCGAAACCTTACGCTCCATTTCAACCGAAAGTCTTGTTGCCTCGCTCTCAAGCTCAACTATCTCATTATTGATCTTATTGATCTCGCTTCTCATAGAAGAAATCTCAGCACGAAGGAACAAACTGGAACAAACCGCTAAAACCACTAAACCTGAAATAACGGAATTTCGGACAAGCTGAGCTTTTTTCTTATTAACCTTTGACTTAACACGAGCCTTTGTTTTGGGATACTCGTGAATTTCTGCCCTTTTCTTAGGCACAGACACAAATCTGTCATAATCATAAGCAAAGCTATCGTTATAGTACTTCAGATTGTCCATAATTACCCTTATTTCCCCTCTATTTTAACCAACTAGGTTTAAATTTTTTCTATTACTCTTAATTTTGCACTTCTTGAACGTGCGTTTTCTTTGATTTCGCTGTCACTCGGAACAATCGGCTTTCTTGTTACCAATTTTCCGCGAGGCTTTCTGCCGCATACACAAATCGGAATATCCGGAGGACAAATACAACCCTTTGAAAACTCTTGAAACATATTTTTTACAAGCCTGTCCTCTAACGAATGGAAGGTGATAACACAAAGTCTTCCGCCGGGTTTAAGCAAATCAAAGGCCTTCGTAATTCCTTCAGTCTCAGCCTCAAATTCTTGATTAACGGCAATGCGTATTGCCTGAAAACTCTTTCTTGCCGGATGTCCGTCACGCCTTACTGCAGCCGGAACCGAATTAGAAATAATATCACTTAACTGCAGAGTCGTTAATATCGGTGACTTTTCCCTTTGCTTTACTATATTAGAGGCAATTCTGTAAGCAAATTTTTCTTCACCGTAATCTCTTAATATATCTGTAAGAGCTTGCACATCTAAGGTATTAACCAAATCTGCGGCCGATGTACCGCTTTGGCTCATTCTCATATCAAGCGGTGCGTCTGTGTGATAGGAAAATCCACGTTCACCGTTATCCAACTGCCATGATGAAACACCCAGGTCAAGCAAAACACCGTCAACCGCGGTGATTCCCTTTTCGGCTAATGCCGAGGTCATATCAGCATAGTTTGTGTGAATAACCGTTGCCGGCAGGTCGCTTAAACGCTCAGTTGCCGTTTTCACCGCATCCGGGTCACGGTCAAGTGCATAAAGATGACCACCGATTAGCCTTTTAGCTATTTCCTTTGAATGTCCTGCACCGCCGGCTGTGCCGTCAACATAAATACCGTTTGGATTTATATTTAAATTTTCAAGTACCTCATTGAGAAGCACTGATATATGTTTAAACTCCATAAGCCATTAAAAACCAAGCAACTGCGCAAGCTCTGCAATAGATTCGGGGGTCTCCTCTGCCTCTTCCTTACGGAAGGCATCACCGTTCCAAATCTCAAGCTTTGAAGACATTCCGATTACCGCCGCTTCACCGTCAAGCTCGGCATATTCGCGAAGAGCTTGAGGAATCAGCACACGACCTTGTCCGTCGCAGGAAACCTGTTCGGCACCTGAATACATAAATCGCACAAGCTTGCCTGCCTGAACTGCAGGTAAAGCTTTGAGCTTTTCGTCGATAATCTTCCATTCGCTCATCGGATAAATACAAAGACAACGCTTACCGTCGGGACTGCGGCTAAGCATAAATTCCTCGCCCAATTCCTCGCGGTACTTTGCAGGCACGAAAACGCGGCCTTTTTTATCTACATTATGATAATGTTGTCCGAAAAACATATTCAGGCCGCTCCTTTCACTCCACTTTTATGGTCTTGTAGTGGTTTTTTACTCCACTTTGCACCACTATGGTTATATTATATAAGTTCGTTATGTAAAATGCAAGTAATATTTTAATAAAAAACCAACAAAATTTCGAAAGTTGTGTTGTGCAATATGCATACCCACAAAATATTGTGAAACAACGACCAAAGTATATATAAAATGTTTTAAATTTAGGCAAAAAAATGTTGACAAAAGCCTGCAATGCCTATATAATAGCATTTGTACGAAATGGAATTGACCGCTTTCGTTATAATAACGCCGCTGTGGTGGAATAGGCAGACACAAGGGACTTAAAATCCCTCGGTAGCGATACCGTACCGGTTCAAGTCCGGTCAGCGGCACCATCAGCTTCAAACCCGAACATTTTACCAATCAGTGAAATGTTCGGGTTTGTTGTATTCTTCATAAATAATAAACCTCACAACA
>CAJGBX010000066.1 GCA_904501685.1 Clostridiaceae bacterium | reverse complement strand
GTAAAGAGGTTGAAATGCTGGCTGACAGGCTCAAATCTTTAGAGTAATTCATAATATATAGAAATACTCTTTTCGG
Source organism: Clostridiaceae bacterium (assembly GCA_904501685.1). Classification (GTDB taxonomy): domain Bacteria; phylum Bacillota; class Clostridia; order Oscillospirales; family Acutalibacteraceae; genus UMGS172. The sequence goes on along the minus strand of CAJGBX010000066.1, from coordinate 7,187 downwards.
AGGATAAAATGATTTTTAACAATATCTTAGAAGCAATGGGGAACACACCGATTATTCGGCTTTTTCGTATGGTGGAGGAGGACTCTGCCGATATTTTGGTAAAATTCGAGGGACTTAATGTCGGTGGCTCGATTAAAACACGTACGGCGTACAATATGATTTTGGATGCTGAGAGTAAGGGACTGATTAATAAAAACACCGTTATTGTAGAGCCTACAAGCGGAAATCAGGGTATAGGTTTAGCCTTGGTCGGTGCTGTCAGAGGCTATAAAACGGTTATAATTATGCCGGACTCGGTTAGCGAGGAAAGACGTAAGCTGGTTAACCACTACGGCGCCGAGGTTGTTTTGGTACACGATGCAGGTAATATCGGTGAATGTATTGACCAATGTGTTAAAACTGCACTTAAAATGCGTGACGAGAACCCGAATGTATTTGTGCCTCAGCAGTTTGAAAATCCGGCAAATCCTCAGATTCAAAGGGAGCAGACCGCAAGGGAGATTCTGGATGCGGTCAATGGTCCTATTGACGGTTTTTGCTCGGGTATTGGTACCGGAGGAACAATTACCGGAATAGGCGAGGTTTTAAAGGCTCAAAATCCCAATATGACAATTTGGGCGGTAGAGCCTGAGAATGCCGCAATGCTTTCGGGCGGAAGTATCGGCACACATATTCAGATGGGTATCGGCGACGGTGTTATTCCACCGATTCTAAATCAAAAGATTTATGAGGATATCTGCATTATTAAGGATGAGGAAGCGTTAAATACCGCAAAGGAGCTTGCATCGAAAGAGGGTATTATGTGCGGGATTTCCAGCGGTACAAATGTTGCCGCCGCAATAAAGCTTGCAAAGAAATTGGGCAAGGGTAAAACGGTTGTAACTGTACTGCCTGATACTGCCGAAAGATATTTTTCAACCCCTTTATTTGATTAGCCAAAACATTCGAACCTGAATCAGATTTTTAGAATAAGAATTTAATGCTGTGACTAAAGTAACCGTAATTAACCGTTCGCATATTATGAATTGAGGACAAACTCCTCTTAAATTCAAATAATGAAGGATGGTTTCAAATGAGAAACGAATATGGCAGTTGTAATTCCTGTAATTGCTCGGGCTGTACCTGGATTATTCCCGGTGTCTTGATTGCTTTGTTGTTTGCTGTTGTCGGTCTGCTTGTAGGCTCGGCAGTTGCTACAGCCATTATTGCTAACCTTGCCGCTTTTATTATTCTTGCGGTTATTTTAGCAGTGCTGTTGGGAATTTGGGCAGTTGTCAGAATCTGCCGTTGCAGAGGTTATTAAGCCGGTTTAACGCACCGTCACCCAATATGGGTGACGGTGTTTTTTTAACGATAATTAAACTGTTTGACATATTTAGGTTATTTTAGTATACTTAATTCATTAAAATATTAAGGTGATAAATATGAAATTGCTTATGCATACCTGCTGTGCACCCTGCTCAATTATGTGCATTGATACATTACGTAAGGAAGATATTGAGCCGACACTGTACTGGTATAACCCTAATATCCACCCGATGAAAGAGTATAAAATGCGTAAAAATACCTTGGTTGAGTACGCAAAAATGATTAAAGCCAAGCTTATTTTGGAAAATGAATACGGACTCAGGAGGTTTATTGAGGGGATATATCCGGATTTCAATAACCGTTGCGGATTTTGCTACCGTATCCGCTTTGAGCAAACCGCAAAATATGCTGCAGAAAACGGTTTTGATGCTTTTACATCAACTCTTTTTGTCAGTCCGTATCAAAATCACGAGCTGCTTATTAAAATTGCTGAGGAAGCGGCTTTGAAATACGGCGTTAAGTTTTTGTACCGTGATTTTCGCCCTTATTTCAAGGAAGGTCAGGCTAAGGCACGTGAATCAGAGCTTTATATGCAAAAGTACTGCGGTTGTGTTTTCAGCGAGGAGGACCGCTATACTAAACGTAAAGATTAATTAAAATATTCATTTAAAATGGATTTTCGGCATATTCTTTTTTGAAAGGGTGTGCCGATTATGTTTTTTCGGAAGTTATTTTGTGTGGTTTTGGTTTGTGCTTTGATGTGTTTGTCGGTTTCGGTCTTTGCCGACGAGACAGAGGTTGTGCCGGTTGATAAATCGGTGGTTACCGAGTATAATTCGGTAGATTTGAAGGAGCCGCTTGTTTTTGATGCGACAGAAACTATTGCAGGAGTAGGCGAAAGGTTGGAAATTCCTGCAAAGTCCTGCATATTAATGGAGGTTAGTACGGGCGAAATTATATATGAGTCTCAAAGCCATATAAAGCTGCCTCCGGCCTCAATTACAAAGATTATGGCGTTGCTTTTGGTTATGGAGGCTATCGACTCGGGTCAATTGAGCCTTGAAACTCAGCTTACGGCTAGTCCTTACGCCTGCTCAATGGGCGGCTCACAGATATGGCTAGAGCCGAATGAACAGATGACAGTTAATGATTTGCTTAAAGCTGCAGTTATCGGCAGTGCAAACGATGCTACAGTTATGCTGGGTGAGGCACTGGCCGGCAGTGAGGAAGGCTTTGTAAATATGATGAACGAGCGAGCAGGTCAGTTAGGGCTTGCCGATACTACCTTTATCAACAGTACAGGACTTGATGCCGAGGGTCACTTGACCAGTGCTCATGATATTGCCGTAATGTCACGCGAGCTTATAAAACACGACCTCATTAAGAATTATTCTACCGTTTGGATGGACTCATTACGTAACGGCGAGTCTGAGTTGGTTAACACCAATAAGCTTGTAAGATTTTATCAAGGCTGTACCGGTCTTAAAACCGGTACGACTTCGGGTGCAGGAGCCTGTTTGAGTGCTACAGCCGAGCGTGACGGCTTAGAGCTTGTAGCTGTTGTTATGGGTGCTGCAAATTCTAACGACCGCTTTAACGGAGCTCGAAAGCTGCTTGATTACGGCTTTGCCAATTATACCTTTGTTACGGTTACCGCACCTGAGGAAAATTTACGAAAAATACCAATTTCAGGCGGAACCCGTGATTTTGTTACATCAATATGTACAGAGCAAAAGGGATTTTTAATTGAAAAGAAGCATATGAAAACACTCACAACCGAGACCGAGTTACCCAAAGCCTTAAAGGCTCCGATTGCCAAGGGTCAGCAAATCGGCGTTACGCGCGTTTTTTCAGATGGCAAGGAAATAGGTACCGTGAAAATTGTCGCACAAGAGGGAGTTTCAAGGATTACTTTTAAATTTTCTTTTAAAAATCTCTTAAAAAATATTTTTTATGTGTAAACTTTTCAAAATACAGTTGAAAAAGTAAACGGGGTATTGTATAATAATAACAAAGAAAAGGCGTTTTAGGTTGGGTAACGCCTAACGCATGACCCGAAAGGAATGTTAGGAAATGTCTATTAAGTTTAAGGACGGATACGCTAAAGAGTTTTTAGCCGAGGATGATTATGCCGGTATTAAGGCTCACGTATCTGCCGCACATAAAATTTTGGAGGACCGTAACGGTCTCGGTAATGACTTCTTAGGTTGGGTTGACCTGCCGGTTGACTATGAAAGGGAAGAGTTTGACCGTATTAAAAAGGCGGCCGAAAAAATCATCGGTGATACCGATGTATTTATCGTTATCGGTATCGGCGGCTCTTATTTGGGTGCACGTGCCGCAATTGAATTTTTAAAGTCACCCTTGTATAATAATTTGCCGAAAAACACACCCGATATCTATTTTGCAGGCAATAGTATCAGCGGCTCAGCTGTTCAGGATTTGCTTAAAATCTGTGAGGGTAAGCGTGTTTCGGTTAATGTTATTTCAAAATCCGGCACTACAACCGAGCCGGCAATTGCTTTTAGAATTTTCAGAGAGTATCTTGAAGCCCGTTACGGTCACGAGGAAGCAGTAAAGCGTATTTACTGCACAACCGATAAGGCAAGAGGCACTTTAAAGCAGTTGGCTGACGAGGAGGGTTATGAGTCCTTTGTGGTTCCCGATGATGTCGGCGGCCGTTTCTCTGTTTTGACTGCAGTCGGATTGCTTCCCATTGCCGTTGCAGGCGCAGATATTGATGCTTTGATGGCAGGTGCACAGGCAGCACGTGAGGAATACTGTGCTGATGATATAGAGGCTAATGATTGCTATAAGTATGCGGCACTTCGCAACTGCTTCTACCGTAAGGGTAAGGAGGTTGAGCTGCTTGTTTCCTATGAGCCGAGATTTACTATGATGGCTGAGTGGTTTAAGCAACTCTACGGCGAGAGTGAGGGTAAGGACGGTAAGGGTCTGTTCCCGGCATCGGTTACCTTCTCGACCGATTTGCACTCTATGGGTCAGTATATTCAGGACGGACGTCGGTTAATGTTTGAAACCGTTGTTACCATCGGCGACTGCGGTTCGGATACCGTTATTAAGGAGGATGCCGTTAACGGCGACGGACTTAATTTCTTGGCCGGCAAGCCGATGTCTTTTGTAAACCAAAAGGCCTTTGAGGGTACTGTGCTCGCACATACCGACGGCGGTGTGCCTAACCTTGTAATTGAGGTCAGCAAGGCCGACGAGGAAAACCTTGGACGCTTGATTTACTTCTTTGAAAAGGCTTGTGCTATTTCGGGTTATATGCTCGGCGTTAATCCTTTTAACCAACCCGGTGTTGAGAGCTATAAGAAAAATATGTTTGCAATGCTCGGCAAACCCGGTTACGAGGATTTGAGAGCTGAGCTCGAAGCAAGAATTAAATAATATTTTTTGGAAACAACCGCTTTTGCGGTGAAATATAAAGGAGTGTTTTTATGTTAAAACTAATTATTGGTAAAAAAGGCAGCGGTAAGACCAAAAAGCTTATTGACGCTGTCACGGCGGCTGCCGATGCTTCCAACGGTAGTGTTGCTTGCATCGAAAAGAGTTCCACCCTTACCTTAAATATTACCCATCGTGTTCGCTTGGTTGACGCTGACCATTACGGTATCTCGGGTTACGAGCAGTTCTACGGCTTTATCGCAGGTATGTGTGCATCTAACTACGATATTACTCATATCGGTATTGATGCAATTCTTCGCATTGCTAACCGCAATTACGATGAGCTTGCTGAGTTTTTAGCAAAGCTTAATGAGCTTTCGAAGGATGCTAACACCGAGTTTATTATCACAATCTCGGCTGATAAGTCGGAGCTTCCGGCAGCTATTTTCGAAATTGCAGAGGAAATGTAATTTATTACATTTGCACACCGCACAATGAAAATTGTGCGGTGTTTTGTGGTATTTAGAGAAATTGTAAATTTTTATGTAACGGCCTAAAATTAGACTTGACAAAGTGTATCGCTATAGATATAATAATCTGTGTGACAATTTGAGGTGAGTGGAATGGTTCTTGATTTAAGGTCACTATTTTTAAATGACGGACAGAGCCGTCCGCTCGATTGCAGGTTTGATTTATCCGAGGTTGAGTTTTATGGGGCTTACCCCTTAAAATCACCTGTCACTGTCAAGGGCAGTGTGTATAGTCGGGCCGGCATTGTAACACTATCGGTTCAGTGTGATTGCGAATATACCGCACCGTGTGACCGTTGCGGCATCACTGCAATTAAACACTATTTGGTACCGATAGAGCGTGTGCTCGTTGCCGAAATCGAAAATGATGAGGACGACGAGATGATTCTCTTGCAGGATTATAAGCTTGATTTGGACGAGTTGGTTTATTCCGAGGTTGTTTTAAATCTTCCTTATAAGCACCTATGCCAAGAGGATTGTAAGGGATTGTGCCAAGCTTGCGGGAAAAACCTGAATGACGGTCCTTGTGGCTGTGCTACCAAGACAGGTGACCCCAGACTTCAGGCATTATCCAAATTGTTAAATAATGAATGAGTATTTAAGGAGGCGCTGAAAATGGCAGTACCGAAGAGAAAAACATCTAAGGCCAGAAAGAACAAGAGACGTTCTAACGTATGGAAAATGAGTGCTCCGACACTTGTAAAGTGCAACCACTGCGGCGAGTATAAGAGACCTCACAGAGTTTGCCCTGCTTGCGGATTCTACAATGACCGTGAAGTAGTTAAGGTTGAAGCTTAATTTAAAGGCGAAAGCGGACAGGGAAGGAATTATCCTTCCCTTTCTTTTTTAAAGAATTTTGGAGGTTAAGTTTAAGTTGGCAGTTGTAATATCGGATGTTGAAAAAGGCTCATATGCCGAAAAGGCCGGGCTTTTAAAGGGCGAAACCTTGTTAGAGCTTAACGGTGAAGAAATTGTTGACGTTTTGGATTACCGCTTTTATCAAAATGAATCGGTGCTTACGGTTAAGGTGCAGTCAACTGACGGCACTGTGCGTTCGGTTACGGTGAAAAAAGGCGAATATGACGAATTAGGACTTGGATTTTCGACCTATTTAATGGATAAGCAGCATTCCTGTAAAAATAAGTGTATTTTCTGCTTTATTGACCAGTTGCCTCAAGGTATGCGTGAGTCGTTGTATTTCAAGGATGACGATTCGAGAATGTCGTTTTTGTTCGGCAATTACATTACCTTAACTAATTTGACCGACCACGAAATTGAGAGAATTATAAAGCTGCATATCAGTCCCGTCAATGTTTCGGTGCACACTACCGACCCTGAATTAAGGTGCAAAATGATGGGTAACCGTTTTGCAGGCAAGGCTTTAGATAGTCTGTGGCGTTTTTGTAAGGCAGGGATAGATATTAATTGTCAGTTAGTGTTGTGTCCTGGGTATAATGATGGTGAGGCGCTTGTAAAAAGCCTTTCGGATTTGATTAAGTTTCCGTCGATTAAGAGTATTGCCGCAGTGCCGGTAGGACTTACCGGTCACCGAGACGGCTTGAGTGATTTAGAGTCTTTTAATAAAGAAACTGCTGCAAAAGTGGTTGACATAACAACTAAATTCGGTAATGAAACCTTAGAAAAATACGGTGAACGCAGAGTTTTTGCGGCTGATGAATTTTATTTGATTGCTGAAAGAGAAATTCCCGATAGCACATTTTACGGTGATTTTTTACAGCTGGAAAACGGTGTAGGAATGTGGGCAATGCTTCAAAACGAATGTGACGAGGCAATCGACGATTTCGAGGGCCCCGGTTCACACCGAAAGATTACCGTTGCAACCGGCGAGGCGGCTGAGCCGTTAATACGGAATATTGTTGACAAAGCTAAGAAAAAATGGCATAATTTAGAGTGTGATGTTGTGGCTGTAAGGAACAATTT
>CAJGBX010000065.1 GCA_904501685.1 Clostridiaceae bacterium | reverse complement strand
CTAATTTAACGGCTATCAGGGTATATACATTGTTGAAAAATTTGAATCAAGCAAATTCCAATTTTTTAGAAAACTATAAAAATAATGAATAATTAAAGACAAGAGGATTTAAAAAGAAAGCAACGGTTTTTGGGGCGGATTTATACACAATAAAAGCGAGGTGAATTTCACCTCGCTTTTTGTTATCTGAAATTCTTATGACAGTTTTGTTTTAGAAATTCTTTGATTTCGCCGTTGTCTTTATCCTCGTAATATCCGATAAGTAATTTTTTAAATTTAGGCACGTGATTTTCAGGGATAACAAGCAATCCTCCTGCTTTGGAAATCAAATAATGGTTTGCAAAAATTACCGATGCCCGTTTATTACCGTCATTGAAAATTTGTGTTTTCATACAGTAAAGACAAAGTTCTATGGCAATATTTATCGGCTCATCATTTTTGCTGATTATTTCTAAAATATTTTCTATAACAACGGTTTCTATCGGCAATGGAGGAATGTACGAAGTACCGCCAATGGTGACAGGCACACCACGAATTCTCCCGCCGCTTGCAAAAAAGCCTTCGTTTACAAGTTTTGCAATATGACAAAGGATAGAAAAATCACTTTTCACCTGCAAAACATCTTTGTCTAAAATAAATTCCCAAGCGTGTTTAAGATTTAATATTTTCTGTACGTCACTAGCCGTTACGCCGTTAACCTTGCCGTTTTCAATTATATCCTCGGTTTGCGGAAAAGATGTTGCGACACCCTCTAAAACAGCCTGTTCGTAAATGGATAATTTCATATTAATCCGGGCAAAATCAAGATTTAAAAGCACCTCGGGGGATAATTCGTTTTCCGTGAAACCTTTTTCAGCAAGTGCTTTTTCAACCTTGCGAATTTGCTTTCTGAGTTCCTTTGCCTCGGCATTATTACGAAGCAAAAGCTGATAAAGCGTATCGGAATACACATCAACATAGGTAGAGGTTACTCGGCTGCCTACACGCTTACGAATATATAAATATTTGCCACTTTTGTTTTCCTTTATTTCGGGTGTGCCGTCATAAGCCAATAATTTGAGTCGGGCATACAAATCGGCACGCTGTTCCAATAATTCTTGTATTTCGGGATAACTGTTCATAGCAAAACTCCTTTTAGGGAACTTTTTTATAAATTCATTATAATAATTGTTCCCTAAAATGTCAAGAACTATTCATTGACACCTTTCGACAAGTTTTGTATTGCGATACATAACGTGGTGAAAAGAATAAAAGCGAGGGGATTTTCCTCTCGCTTTTATAGGCTAATATTAAGGATTTCTTAATTTACTTAATTTCCTGCTCTAAATTGTCAAACTCAGGCGTAGAAAAGAATTCGCCTAAAGTTATTTCCAGACCGTCGCAAAATTTCTTGATGGTAGTTATAGAAATATCGCGTCTGTCAACATCCATCATACTGTACGCAGTTGAGGGAGTAAAACCTGATATGTTTGCTAATTCATTTATTTTTATATTTCTTTCTTCACATAAATTTTTAAATCTTTGGGCAACAACATCTTTAACGCTCATTATTTTCACCTCAAAGATATTGTATGTATTTTTACATTATTGCGTATACGCACTTGCGTAATTTAAAAAATGATATAATTTAGAATTTTTAGAAAACTACAAAAAATAATATAATAAATAATGTCGGCTTTGCTACCTTGTTGCTTTTATATTTATTCTTTTCGGTATTGAAACTTGTTGACTTAAAGATTCAAAAGTGCTATAATACCTTACAAAATATTTATAATGTAAGGAGCAGATTGATATGTTTACATTTACCGCATCTACCGGCGTTGCCTTTATGATGCTTTGCTTGTTTGCTGTGATTGCTGTGGGTTACCTTCTCGGCCGTATCACAATCAAGGGCATCAACCTGGGTACTGCCGGCGTTTTCATCGTTGCTCTGGTGTTCGGTTGTATCTTCTACAAGGACTTGGCCGCTGCCCTCACCGTAAAAGAACAATCCTTCGTCAGCGATGCACTGAAAATCGTGGAAAATCTAGGTCTCATGTTCTTCGTTACCGCTGTCGGCTTTATCGCGGGCCCCGGCTTCGTCGCCAACTTTAAAAAGAATTTCAAGTCCTATATACTTTTGGGCCTTGTGATTATCGTAGCAGGCGGTCTGACCTGCACCGGCTGCATTATGTTGGGCAGAAACTTTACCGATCTCACTAACAGTGAGCTGACCGCCATGATGACCGGTATCTTCTCCGGCGCCCTCACCTCCACCCCTGCCTTCTCCGCCGCCAAAGGTACTGTGTCAGCAGAGCTTGTGGATCATGTTTCTACCGGTTACGGCATTGCCTACCTGTTTGGTGTTGTAGGCGTAGTACTGTTTGTTCAGCTGATGCCCAAGCTTATGCGTGTCGATGTAGAAGCAGAGCGTCAGAAGATTGCCGCTGCTGACACGGGCAAGAAAAAGACCTACGAGGGCAAGCTCATTGATATGGACGACTTCGGCTTTATGCCCTTTGCATTGGCTGTACTTATCGGAATTGCCATCGGCAGCCTGAAGTTTGGTAATTTCTCACTGACCACCACCGGAGGTTGCTTGCTATCCGGCCTGCTGTTCGGTCATTTCTTACATATCGGTCCTGTGAATATTATGCCCAAGACCACTACCCTCAAGTCCTTGCGGGAACTGGGTCTGGTGTTCTTCCTTATGGGTGCGGGCATCTCCGGCGGCTCACGCTTTGTCGAGCTGTTCCAGCCTGTATACTTCCTGTACGGTATGGCTATGACCATTTTACCCATGATCATCGGATTCCTTATGGCAAAGTATTTGCTCAAGCTACCCTTGTTTAACAACCTGGGTTCCATCACCGGTGGTATGACCTCCACTCCTGCCTTGGGTACGCTGATTCATGTGACCGGCACCGAGGATGTAGCTTCCGCCTACGCTGCCACCTACCCCATCGCTCTGATCTCTGTAGTGCTGGTAAGCCAATTCGTAATCATATTCTTCTCCTAAACAGACAAGAATATCTTTAAATTAATTTTACTGTTCTTATATAAATTTATTTATTCCTATCTGATAAATACAACGAAATACGTATTTTTCTAAAAAGCGAGGTGAATTTCACCTCGCTTTTGCTATGTAAATATCTTGGTGTAATTATTCTTTTCCGTTATTTTTTTGAAATCAAGAATTTTTCTTTGGATTTTTCGTTGTTTTTCTGTTTTTATGTGGTTTTTGTGTTGACATTTATGTGGTTTTATGCTAGAATGATTGTAAATTAACGTGAGATATTAGCCTTTTTTGGAGGTATACATACTATGAGACCTGTTTACAGTGCAAAAATCGAAAAAAGTGAGCGTATCGGTAAGCTTATCGAGCATTTATTCCTTAAAATGCCCGAGATTGAGGCTGACCGTGCCGTTTTACTGACCGAGTCTTACAAGGAAACTGAGCATTTGCCTATAATTTTGCGAAGAGCCAAGGCCTTCGAGCATATTTTGGAAAAACTGCCTATCACTATCCGCCCGCTTGAGCTGGTTGTCGGAAGCAATACAAAGGCTCCCCGAGGATGTCAGGTTTTCCCCGAATACTCCTACACCTGGTTGCAGGATGAGTTTGATACCATAGCCACCCGAAGTGCCGACCCGTTTTACATTTCAGAAAAAACCCGGGAAACTCTTCGAAAGGTTTATCCTTACTGGGCAGGCAAAACCACAAGTGAGCTTGCTACCTCCTATATGTCCCCTGACGCCTTGGCCGCCATTGACCACAATATGTTCACACCGGGTAACTACTTCTATAACGGTATCGGTCACGTAACCGTTGACTACGGCAAGGTTTTGAAAATCGGCTTTAAGGGTATTATTAAAGAGGCTGAAGCTGCTATTGCAAAGTTGAATGTTGCCGACGGTGACTATTCAAAGCGTTTTCAGTTTTTACAGGCAGTAATCATAAGCTGTAACGCTGTTTGTGATTACGCCAAGCGTTATGCAACTTTAGCCAAAGCCGAAGCTGCCGCCTGCACCGACGAAAAACGCAAGGCTGAGCTTTTAAAGATTGCCGCCAACTGTTCAAATGTTCCCGCCAACGGTGCCGGCTCATTTTATGAGGCTTGTCAGTCGTTTTGGTTCGTACAGATGCTTTTGCAAACCGAGTCGAGCGGACACTCGATTTCTCCGGGCCGCTTTGACCAATATATGTACCCTTATTACGAGGCAGACTTGGAAAAGGGTGCTATCACACGTGAGTTTGCTCAGGAGCTGATTGATTGTATCTGGGTCAAATTAAACGACCTTAACAAGGTGCGTGATGCCGCCTCGGCTGAGGGTTTTGCAGGCTACAGTCTGTTCCAGAACCTTATCGTCGGCGGTCAGGACTCCAACGGTCAGGACGCTACAAATGATATTTCCTATATGTGTATGAACGCAACTATGCACGTTCATTTACCTCAGCCCTCTTTCTCGGTTCGTGTTTGGAACGGAACTCCGCACGAGTTTATGCTTCGTGCCGCCGAGGTCACACGGACCGGTGTCGGTTTGCCTGCCTACTATAATGATGAGGTTATTATCCCCTCGCTTCAATCAAGAGGCTTGACCTTAGAGGATGCAAGAGACTACAACATTATCGGTTGTGTTGAGCCGCAAAAGTCTGCAAAAACCGACGGCTGGCATGACGCCGCATTCTTTAATATGTGCCGTCCCTTGGAATTGGTATTCTCCAACGGTATGGACAAGGGTGTGCAAATAGGCCCCCGGACCGGCGATGTTACTAAAATGACCTCGTTTGACGAGTTCTATGACGCTTATAAACAGCAGATGATTTACTTTATCGAGCTGCTTGTCAATGCCGACAACGCTATTGACCTGGCTCACGCAGAGCGTTGTCCGTTACCGTTCCAGTCATCAATGGTAGAGGATTGCATCGGCAGAGGTAAATCCCTGCAGGAGGGCGGAGCTATTTACAACTTCACCGGACCTCAGGGCTTCGGTATAGCAAATATGGCCGACTCCTTGTATGCCATTAAACGCTTAGTATTTGAGGAAAAGTCGGTCACAATGGCTGAATATAAGGAAGCTCTTGAGAACAACTACGGCAAGGATATGGATTCCAAAATCGCCGAAACCATCACGACCGAGGTCGCCAAGAGCTTTATTGAAAGCGGCAAGGCACTGTCACGCGAGGATGTTCAGACTATTTACGAAACGGTGGTTAAAAACAACTGTTCCGACGAACAAAAGGCACGTTATGATGCGCTGCTGGACCGAATCGGCAGTCTGCCGAAGTTCGGTAACGATATAGGTGAGGTTGACAGCTTTGCAAGGGATGTTGCCTATACCTACACTAAGCCTATGCTGAACTACCGCAACCCCAGAGGCGGTCAGTATCAGGCAGGTCTTTACCCTGTTTCGGCAAACGTACCCTTGGGTGCACAAACCGGTGCAACGCCTGACGGACGTTTGGCTAACACTCCGGTTGCAGACGGCGTTTCACCTGCCGCAGGACGTGACGTAAAGGGCCCTACAGCCGCCGCTAACTCGGTTTCAAAGCTTGACCACTATATTGCTTCGAACGGAACTCTGTTTAATATGAAATTCCACCCGAGCGCACTGGCAGGCGAAAGCGGACTTGAAAGCTTTGTCGCCTTGGTCCGCGGATACTTTGACCAAAAGGGCAGCCATATGCAGTTCAATGTTGTCAGCCGCGAAACCTTAAGAGATGCTCAGAAAAACCCTGAAAAATATAAATCCTTGGTAGTTCGTGTTGCAGGCTACAGTGCGTTGTTCACTACACTTTCACGCTCGTTGCAGGATGATATTATCAACCGTACCGAGCAGGGGGAATTTTAAATGGCTGATATATATAATGTAAGAGGCAGGATATTTGATATCCAACGCTTCTCAACCCACGACGGACCAGGTGTTCGGACTATCGTGTTTTTAAAAGGGTGTCCGTTAAGATGCCGTTGGTGCTGTAACCCCGAATCGCAAAATTACGAGGTGCAGCTGATGACCCAGAAGGGCAAGGTTAAAACAACCGGCTATGATGTAACCGTTCAAGAGGTTATGGATGAGGTTATGCGTGACCGTCCTTACTACCGCAGAAGCAACGGCGGTCTTACACTTTCGGGCGGTGAATGTACCTGGCAACCTGATTTTGCGGTAGCACTGCTTAAGGCGGCTCACGAAAACGGAATCAACACCGCAATTGAAACCACCGCTTTTGCCGATTGGAGCGTTATTGAACGGTTTATTCCCGAGGTTGATGTGTTTTTGATGGATATTAAACACATAAATTCGGCAAAGCATAAGGAATTTACAACAAAGCCAAATGAGCTGATACTGCAAAATGCCGGGAAAATTGCCGAAAAGGCTAAACGCTTGATTATCCGGGTACCGGTTATACCCGGCTTTAACGATACCGCTGAGGAAATCGGTGAAATTGCAAAGTTCACCGCCTCTCTGCCTAACGTCAACGAAATCCATCTTTTACCTTACCACCGTATGGGTAAGGATAAGTATGACGGACTCGGCCGACCCTACTTAATGGGCGATGTACCGTCACCTACCAACGAAAAAATGCAAGAGCTTTCAGAAATCTGCAAGGCATACGGACTTACTACACATTTAGGAGGTTGATTGAATGGATATTAAGGATTATCTTTCAGCCGAAAACAAAGCACGTATTATTCAGGAAATTGTCCCCGGTAAGCAGATTACCTTGGCACACATCATTGCCAATCCCGACAAGGTGCTTTACTATAAGCTGGGACTTGACCCCGCTGAGGAGCACTCCGGTGCAATCGGTATTTTAACACTCAGTCCAAGTGAAACCGCCATTATTGCAGGCGACATTGCTATGAAGTCGTCGGGCGTTGAGTTAGGCTTTGTCGACCGCTTCAGCGGTACAGTAATCGTAACCGGTACTGTTTCACAGGTTGAGGCTGCGCTCACTGCCGTAACGGAATACGCAATTAATAAGTTAGGTTTTGCCGTATGCGAGATAACCAGAACTTAAAAAAGCTTCTGCTTATCGGTCGAAGCGGTTGCGGAAAGACTACTCTGACGCAGGCATTAAGAGGTGAGAAAATCCACTATCTTAAAACTCAGGGTATGGCATTCAATGATTTTCTCATCGACTCACCCGGCGAATACGCCGAAAATCACGATTTAGGCGCTGCCTTGGCATTGTATTCGTATGAGGCTGATGTTGTAGCTCTGCTGATAGCGGCAAATGACGATTATTCGCTTTTCCCGCCTAACATCACCTGCTTGGTCAACCGTGAGGT
>CAJGBX010000064.1 GCA_904501685.1 Clostridiaceae bacterium | reverse complement strand
TTATGTTATCGACCCTCGACGACCCGGCGACCCTGATGAGGTTTATGCAAACGCTGACAAAGCAAAGAATCTTTTAGGCTGGGAGGCCACACGTTCTATTGAGGATATGTGTGTTGACACCTGGCGTTGGCAGAAGGGCAATCCGAACGGTTACATTGAATAATAAATTTAATAACAATATCAAACCCCTTCAAATCGCAAAACACGATTTGAAGGGGTTTGTTTAACCTTTATCAGTGGTCAGAGAAGAAATCATCAAAATCACCGTTTCCAAACGGGTTATCCGAAGGTTCTTCTGTGACCTTGTTGGTATAGCTCGAATTACCTTGGTCAGGTAAAAGACTAGCATAAACCGTTTCACTTTTTTTGGTGTCAGGATGATAAATAGTAAAAGCCATAGGCACTCCGGGTGCGGTGCTTTCAATAATATCAAGTGCAATATTACTGCTCGTTATACTAACATCATTTATATGAGTAATAATATCCCCTTTGACTATTCCCTTCCCAAAAAGGTTGCTGTCAGCACTTACTTCGGAAATCATCAATCCTGTAGGACTATTGGTAACGGCACCTGTAACGGTATCAATTTCCGTATATTTAATACCCAAACGGCCTCGGCCGTTAACATAACCAAATTTAATCAGGGAATCGGCAATTTTTACAACCGTATCGGACGGTATTGCATAGCCGACATTGTCATATGAGGTTCCTGCAAGCTTTACCGACGGAATACCGATTACCTGCGAGTACATATTAACCAACGCACCGCCCGAATTACCGGGATTTATGGGTGCATCGGTCTGTATCATTTTGGTAGAATAGCTTGAAGATCCTGAAAATCTTACCGCAGGTGAAGAAACAGTACCCGAGGTTAAGATTGATTTAGAAGAAACGCCGGTCGGATAGCCGATAGTAATAACCTCTTCACCGACTGTCACCTCACTATAATTACCAAAGGTTGCCTTTTTGAGACCGGTTGCATTAATCTTCAAAACCGCCAAATCACTTCTTGTGTCACCCGCCACAAACTCAGCAGGGATAACTGTGCCATCAAAAAGCGTAACCAAGAATTTCGGCGAGGCTACATTGGCATAAATATGGTCATTGGTGACAATATATCCGTTCTCGGTATAAACAACACCGCTGGCATAACCCATTAAGGTTTTATCGGTATAAACCGAAACGCCGACGACCGACGGATTTACGTTATTGTATACTGCAGTTTTATCATACAAATGCTCTGCCTCATTCTTACCGGCAGTTGAAGTAGTCCCCGAGCCCTTAAATATATTTTCAGAAGCCTGCTTACTTCCGAAAACATAGCCTGCCGACACCGCAATAATCAAGGCTACAACAACGGCAATCATTGAGAAAAACACCTTTAAGCCGGTATTATGTGTCTGCTCTACCGGTTTTACAACGGTATCAAAGGTAACCGTTGAGCCGACTGCACCGGCATCATCACTGACCGTTGCATCAGTTTCAACTTCACTTTCAGCCTCTGCCTCAAAGATAGCCTCAGCATCAGAGTTGACAATTTCTGAAGACTGCTCCTCGGTATTTTCAATTGGTGTGTTTTTATTCTCGTATTCCATTAAAATTTATCCTTTCACGGGTAGTGTAATTACAAATTCAGTAAACCTATCCGGCACGCTGCTGACCGTTATATTGCCTTTATGAATATCAACAATGGTTTTGGTAATATAAAGTCCCAAGCCTATACCCTCTTTATTAACCGAACGTGATTTGTCGGATTTATAAAAACGTTCAAAGATATACTGCATGTCACCGGGCGGTATACCCTCACCGTCATTTCTTATGGCAATTTTAGCAGTATCTTTATCACTCGAAACAGTTATTTTAACAGTACCGTTATAAGGTGTGAATTTTATAGCGTTATCAACCAAATTGTAAACCGCCTGATATATCAAATCACGGTCGGCGGTCACCTTAATGTCAGTACCATCATCAAGACCCTCGATATTAATGCTTTTTGCTTCGATTCGCTGCTCTTGAGAAAGCATTACTTCAATAGCCAAATCACAAAGACCGAATTTTACTAGGTTCACCTTTTGTTCACCCGACTCCAGCCTGGCTAAATTAAGCATCGACTGAACTATTCTTGAAAGTCTTTTTATCTCTGTCGAGATAATGGTAAGATACTGTTCCTGCTTATCTTTAGGTATTGTCCCGTCCAAAATACCGTCAATAAATCCTCCTATAGTAGTCATCGGTGTACGAAGCTCGTGCGAAACATTGGCAATAAAGTTTCTACGCATACCCTCAAGCTGAGTCAGTGAGTTTGACATAGCATTAAAAGCCTTTGAAAGCTCGGCAATTTCGTCGTCACCCTTAACGGGTATACGCTCGGAAAAATCACCTTTCGACATCTTTACCGCGGCACTCGACATTAAATTAACCGGCAAGGTTATTTTCTTGGTCATAAAATAAAGGAAAACAAACAAAACCGTTAGAGGTAAGGCAGTGCATAAAATAAAAATTTCACTTAATTCAGACCACATATCCTGCAACAAATGTGCCGGCGAGGAAATTATAACATAACCTGCCACTGAGCCTGTGCTCAAGTAAAACGGTGTGACTGAAGTATAATGAGTCTTTTGAAGACGCTCATCAAAACGTCCAACCTCAAAATAGCTTCCCTTTGACGCTGCGTTACGGATTCGTTCGGATATAACACGTTTTGAATGAACGCAGTTCTTATCGGCAATCCATTCGTTGCAGCTGCAAGAAAAGACATTCCCCTCATAATCACAGATATAGGTTTCACCAAGCACGGCATTCGACACAACACCGAGCATTGCATCAAGTCCTGCCTGAAAATTGATATTACTGTCGGTACGGCTGGTTAAAACACTAGCCACCGTTTTACAGTTATCGGTCAGAAGCTGTTTTTTATCGTTTATAAAATAATTAGTTACCGAAACGCTAAAAAGCACCATAATCAACAAAACGCTGATTATCAACGCTACTGCCGTAGTCAAAAACAACTTATGAAACAATCGGTTTCTCATATAATCAGTTCTGCTTTAATTCGAATTTGTAGCCTACGCTCCAAACAGTCTTAATCGACCATTGGTCGGAAACACCCTCGAGCTTTTCACGTAATCTTTTAACATGAACATCAACGGTACGTGAATCACCGTAATATTCAAAGCCCCAGACCTCGTCAAGCAGCTGGTCACGTGAATAAACACGGTTGGGATTGCTTGCCAAATGATATATCAGCTCAAGCTCCTTAGGAGGAGTATCAACCGGCTTTCCGTCAACAATCAGCTCATAATTTGTAAGATTGATTGTTAACTTATCATACTTTACAATTTTTTCGGCATTTTCGTCACTGCCACCCACTCTTCTTAAAACTGCCTTAACACGTGCCACCACCTCTTTTGAGTCAAAAGGCTTGGTAACGTAGTCATCGGCACCAAGGTCGAGTCCTAATATTTTATCAAAGGTTTCACCCTTTGCAGTAAGCATAATTATCGGCACCTGCGACGATTTGCGTATAGTTCTGCAAACCTGCCAACCGTCTAACTTCGGCATCATAACATCAAGAAGAATCAGGTCGGGTTCCTCTAAATTAAATTTCACTATAGCCGCCTCACCGTCATTGGCTATAACTGTGTCAAATCCGTCCTTTTCGAGATAAAGACGTAAAAGCTCGCATATATTTATATCATCATCAACTATAAGTACTTTTTTATTCGGCATAGCAATACCCCCTTTATTTATTGTGAGTCCATAGTTCTATTTTAAATCAACCGACAAGGAATATATGAATAAATTATTAAAAAAATGTTATATAATAGAAAAATCACAATAAAATGAAAAGGCCGCTTCAGAAAAAACTGAAACGGCCGAAGAAAAGCTAAATTAAATTAAGCCTGCTCTTCCTTCATCTTGGCAAAGCACTCGCTGCAATATACGGGACGGTCGTCACGCGGTACGAACGGAACCATTGCGGGCTTTCCGCAAGAAGCACAAACGGCCTCATGCATCTCTTTCGGAGCTCTACCTGCATTCTTGCGGGCATCACGGCACTTCTTGCAGCGCTGGGGCTCATTTACGAATCCCTTGGACTCATAGAACTCCTGCTCGCCTGCAGTAAATACGAAATCTTCTCCGCAGTCTTTGCACTTAAGGGTCTTGTCTTCGAACATGTTTTTTACCTCTCTCAATATGAGTATTTTAGCCCCGGACGGAATCGCACCGACATCTTTGAATACAACGCTCTTGCTACTTTAAGCTACTAAGGGCATATAAACTAAAACAACCTACTTCAGTTTTGCACGTATGCGACCAATCGTATTGTTGACCGATTTCACATCAGTCTCAAGTCGCAATGCAATCTCTTTCGGATAAAAACCTCGCAGCATATATGAAAACACCGCAAATTCTCTGCTTGACAGTACCTCTCTTGCACGCTCAACCACCTTTAAGTACTCATCCTTAACGGTTAATACCTCAATAGGGTCGGGTGCTGAATCGGCAACCTCAAAATCCACTATATCAACCTGATATTCCTTAGGGATCTCGGAAAGCTTATTCAAGCGGCGGAGATAGTCAATAATAGCTGCATCAATGCATCTGCGGGCAAACGAATTAAAACCGGCAAGCTCACTTTTATACTTCAAGGAGGCCGTCAGCAAGCCGATATTACCCTCTTGAATCAAATCATCAAGCTCACAGTAATTATTAAGATACCTTAATGCCCTTGACTTGACAAGCGGAGCATACTCACTGAGAACTGCTACAACCGATTCAGAAGCGGTAGCCACCGTTTTTTTAACGTTTTTGCTGTTTTCAGGAGTAATCAATTACATCTTCCTTGCCGATAATTTGCGCAAATGCACACAAATGACCATTTTTATTAATTTTAACCGATTTTGTGATTTCTGTCAAGTTTATTTTTCAAATCATAAAAAGATTAGTAAAAATCACAATTTAAGGCACTGCTTTTAGTACAAAATGCAGTGCCTTCGGTCAATTTTATATATTTTACTCTAAAGTTTTTGTAACATATACTAAAAGCTTTTCAACAATTCTACTAGAAATTCCCAGGTTCTTATTGAGCTTTCAACATCCAAGCTTTCGTTAACAGTATGAACATCTAAAATATTAGGGCCAAAAGAAACGGCATCCATACCGGGAATTTTATCCGATATAAGACCGCACTCAAGTCCGGCATGAATAGTTGCAACTGTCGCCTTTTTACCGTACATTTTTTCATAAACCGAAACTATTTTCTCACGTAACGGCGAAACCTGATTATACTCCCACGCAGGATAATAATCGGATGTTTTAAATTCAAATCCGTATTTTGAAGCGGTATTGCAAACCTCCTCGGCAACCTTACTTAAATCAGCATTATCCATACTTCTTACTAACGCAACACTGCAAAATTTACCGCCGGAAAAATCACTGATACCGGTATTAAGTGATGTCACAACACCGGTTGTACCCTGCTTCAAAACACCGTCAGCAACGTCATTAAAATATCCAAATACCCTTTTGGTATCAGCGTATGACAAAGCATTTACAATAGCAGTTTCCGTTTCAACAGACACCTTTAGCTTATCGTCCGGGCTGATAATTTCAATTCTGCTTTCAGCACTTTCTATGCCGTTCTTAAACACTTTCAAATCGTCAGCAGCTATAAGCACTTTGGCTACACAGTTGCAAGGAATAGCATTAATTTTAGTACCGCTGACCAATGACACAAGTCGGTAGCCACACTCAACAGAATTTAAAAGCTTGGTCATAACCTTTACAGCATTTAAGCGTTTCTTATGAATTTCAACGCCCGAATGACCGCCCGCCAACCCTGAAACGGTAACCATAACGACAGTACCTGTCGCCTCTTCGGTTTCAAGCTCAGCCGAAGTATATGCAGTAACACCGCCTGCACAACCGCAAAGCAAAACACCCTCCTCTTCAGAATCGAGGTTAATAAGATTTTTACCCGAAAGCAAACTACCGTCAAGACCGGCAGCTCCAAAAAGACCGGTTTCCTCGTCTACAGTCAGCAAAATCTCAAGTGGCGGCAATTGCAGTTCTTTGTCCTTTACAAGTGCCAAGGCATAGGCTATCGCAATACCGTCATCGCCGCCTAAAGTAGTATCTTCGGCAGTGATATATTTACCGTCAAAGGTAAGCTTCAACGGGTCACGCAAAAAATCGTGGTTACTGCCGGGTGCTTTATCGCAAACCATATCAAGATGACCCTGAAGAATAACGGGTTCAGCGGATTCAAAACCAATTCCGGCAGGTCTTTTAATAACAACATTACCCATTGAATCCTGCATAACATCACAACCGCAGTTAATAGCAAAATCTACGCAATATTGAGCGATTGCCGCAGTATTGCCGGAACCGTGCGGTATTTTGGATATTTCCTCGAAAATTTCCAAGAACTCGTAATTATAAGGAAAATTTTCACAAATCATATTCAAATACATCCTTTTCAAGCGGAAAAATTTAACCTTATTTTATCCTATAATGCCTCAATTTGCAAGAATAAATATAGAAAATCCGATGTACTATAAAAAAATATTAAAAAACACTTGCAATTTATAATAAGATATGTTATCATACTAAACGTCGCTTGGGGGTATAGCTCAGCTGGGAGAGCGCTTGAATGGCATTCAAGAGGTCAGCGGTTCGATCCCGCTTATCTCCACCAATAAAAGTCCGTTAAATCCTTATAAACAAAGGGTTTGACGGACTTTTATTATTTGGTACAGGGTTGTCAAAGTTTTCTTTTCCTGTGACCGTTTCACCCTGCTCGATAGTGCCGTAGGTTTCCCCTGCTTTACGGTAAAGCTCGTTCATCTGTTCAAGATAATCTCCGCGGTCAATCTCACCGTTTCGATACTGCTCGTCCAACACATCCATTTCAGCGATGTAATCAACCGATTCTTCATCAGGCAGTGAGTATTGAATATCACTTTCAGCCTCACTATTGAACGAAAGATTTTCCTTGACATTTTCGGAGGAATTGGGTATATTATTATTAGAAACACCTTTTCCAAGGGCGATACCTACGGGCCGCCCAAAACCGTTAATTCGGTTTGGGGTGTTTCTTTCTTTTGGCTCGGTAAGGTCATAAATATGATATTTATTGTCGGTTTTACCTTTACCGACATTTACCGTTACAAATGAGATTTTATCACCAAATCTAACCGGCACCTCATAATATCTGAATTGAGTGAATTTATTATGATTAACATCAACTTCATCATAAAATTCGGCGGTTTGTATAATTCTTTCGATTTCGGTTAATCTTGCTTTTTCAGCATCGTTTTTAGAGCTATTAGCAATATGTTTTGCATCACTACTATCTACAATAGCGTTTATTCCATCGCTTAATTGTATATCTCGTCCACCAAGTATTTCAAACAAATAATCTTTCATAACAGTTATGGCAGACTTGTTTGAATTTTTAATCCTGTTGATTAGGTCTTGATTAAGTGATACATCAATTATTTGTAAGTC
>CAJGBX010000063.1 GCA_904501685.1 Clostridiaceae bacterium | reverse complement strand
GCAACCTTATGCACCTTGGACATATTTGCGTTCAAAATATCCTTTGCCTTATTATACTGAGCCATTATAATCTCACGAACCTCAGTATCAATAATGGCGGCCATATTTTCGGAATAGTTAGGTGTTGACGAAAAATCTCTGCCTAAAAATACCTCATTATTGCCGGTACCAAGCTTAACAAGACCCACCTTAGCACTCATACCGAACTTGGTTACCATATTATGTGCAAGCTCAGTAGCACGCTCGATATCGTTCGAGGCACCAGTGCAAATATCGTCCTGAGTCAGTTCCTCTGCGGCGCGACCGCCCAAAAGCGAACAAATATCCTCTTCCATTTTGGTTTTGGAGATATGACCGTTATCCTGATCGGGCAGGTACATAGTAAAGCCTGCTGCCATACCGCGAGGGATAATCGAAATTTGATGAACGGGGTCCTGAGTCGGCAGGAAATATGAAACAACGGCATGACCGGCCTCGTGGTACGAGGTAATCATCTTATCCTTTTCCTTAATAACCCTCGACTTCTTCTCGGCACCCATCATAACCTTAATGGTAGCCTCTTCAATATCAGCCTCAATTATAGCCTTACGGTCTGCACGTGCTGCAAGCAAGGCAGCCTCGTTCAAGAGGTTTTCAAGGTCGGCACCGGTAAAACCGGAGGTTGACTGAGCAATTGTTTTAAGGTTAACATCGGGGCCTAACGGCTTACCGCGGGAATGAACCCTCAAAATTTCCTCGCGTCCCTTAACATCAGGATAATTAACCATAATCTGACGGTCGAAACGGCCGGGACGGAGTAATGCACGGTCAAGAATATCGGGACGGTTGGTTGCGGCAATAATGATAACTCCCTCGTTAGCACCAAAGCCATCCATTTCAACCAACAACTGATTCAGGGTCTGCTCACGCTCGTCGTGTCCGCCTCCAAGGCCTGCGCCTCTTTGACGTCCGACGGCATCTATTTCATCAATAAAGATAATTGCAGGGGAATTTTTCTTTGCCTGGTCAAACAAATCTCTTACACGTGAAGCACCGACACCGACAAACATCTCAACGAAATCGGAACCGGAAATCGAGAAGAACGGCACGCCGGCCTCACCTGCAACAGCACGTGCAAGCAGTGTTTTACCGGTTCCCGGAGGTCCTACGAGCAATACACCCTTAGGAATACGGGCGCCTAATTCGTTAAACTTCTTAGGGTCCTTGAGGAACTGAACCAGCTCGGACATTTCCTCCTTTTCCTCATCTGCACCGGCAACATCGGCAAATGTGGTCTTGCGCTTATCGTCCTCGGCCTTTTTAACACGTGCCTTACCGAACGACATAGTCTTATCGCCACCTATACCGGCATTCATTTTACGCATAAGAAATACAAATGCAAAAATGGTTAGACCAATCATTATAAAGGTCGGCAAAAGGCTTTTCAGCCAAGAGGTTTCACCGCCGGCCTTATAGTTCATCACAATATCATTTTCAGCAATAAGGTTGCCGTCGGCATCCTTATCGGTGTTTTTTTCGGCAATGATTTCTCTTAAATCACTGTAAAACACCTCACTCACAACCGTCAAGGTGTGCTTCTTTCCGTCGGCACGGGTTACATATTTTAATGTACCCTCGTACATATTAAGCTCAGCCTCGGAAATCTCATCATTGTAGAACATCTGAACAACGGCTGAATAATCAGTCTTGTCAGCAGTGTTCGAGCTGTAGACCACTCCTGCAACGGCCGCAACCAAAATCAACGGCACTATAATGCTGAGCAGTATCTTTAATCCTTTATTCATTTTGAACTCCCTTCAAGGTTCCTTTTTCATAGCATTCGCGTTTCAGCACACCGACATACGGCATATTTGAGAAATTTTTTCATAAGTTTATGAGCATTTTTACAATGAAATTATTCATATCGCTCATTTATTTTCCCTCACTTTTGGGATTTAAAACCCTTACTCCCCAAATATTTTCTGTATTTTCAGTAACTGCACACCGTTCGGCAACGCCGAAGCCCGAAACCCAAACAACTCCCGCTTCATCAGCCAAAACAGGTATACCGTCGCGTGCAACATCATCAATTTTAGCCTCATTAAACAGTTTTTTCAAGGTTTTTGTGCAATTTCTTTTGAAAAGCCTTATTTCATCCTGCGGTAATCTGCTTCTTAAAGTGACCTTGCCACATATTTTATCACAGTCTATCGCATTAATTAATAACAAATTGTTAAATTTTCCCGTAAAATTAAAATTTTCCTTTAACATCTTAGTGATTTCAACGCCGAAACCGCTAAACGGCAGAATTGAAATTTCTGTTTTTGGAATTGAGTCTATGGGTTTTGACGGAATAAATCTTAATTTTTTGTCCTTAACCACTGCCGAAAAATCATTCTGCACCGAACACCTGCCGCCTTTTGTAAGTAACTCTGCCACCGCCTCAATATGACGGCGCTCAGGTGCACATTTGACCGACTCTTCATAAATATTTGCAATACACCTCGACCTTATTGCCGGATGTAGCTGACACAAGCCGTCAACATTTGCCGATTTCCCGTCGAAAACCTTTTTTAAGCTATCTTCAGCGATACTGTCTAAAAGCTCTGCATCCTGACGCAGAACGGCACTCATATTTGAAATACCTTCCACAAGACCGCCGTTTATTCTTAACAGTCTTGGCACTATCGAATGACGGATAAAATTCCTCGTGTACCTTTCGTCCTGATTTGTCGAGTCAATCCTGAAGCCAACACCCTTTTCTTGGCAAAACCGTTCAACCTGCTCCCGGGTAACCGAAATTAACGGGCGGATAATCCTGCCTCTGACAGGCGGAATCCCGCAAAGACCCGAAATACCGGTACCACGTGACAGATTCAGCAAAACCGTTTCAGTATTATCGTTTGCAGTGTGTGCCGTTGCAATAAGTCCCTTTGACACACGCTCTAAAAACGCATAACGCACCCTACGTGCACAAAGCTCAACGCTTTCATGAGTTTTTTCAGCTTCTGACTTTATATCTGCACGCTCAACCGTCAGACTGACACCCAAACCGGCACACAAATCCTTAACAAATTGCTCGTCGGAATCCGATTCTTCACCTCTTAAGCAATGATTCAAATGTGCGGCAGTGATATTAATGCCAAAAATCTCCTTTATTTCCAAAAGGCACAAAAGCAGTGCAACCGAATCGGCACCGCCCGATAAAGCGACCGTAACCTCGGTTGCATTTCCTATCATATTATACCTTTTAAGGTCGCAAATAACCGAATTTAACATCAACCCATACCGTCCACAGTCGAAAAACGTGTATACATACCGTCCCAATAAAGCGGAACATCCTCAAGACCGCCATGACGGTTTTTAGCAACAATACAAAGTGCCTTGTGCTCGTCAATTTCAACATTCGGGTCGGTCTTTTCGTTTTTATAGTAAATATCGCGGTACATAAACAGTACAATATCGGCATCCTGCTCAATAGAGCCGGACTCTCTGAGGTCCGACAGTGCCGGTTTATGCGAACCGCCCTTGGTTTCGGTACCACGCGAAAGCTGAGCACAGACCATAACCGGAATCTGCATTTCCTTAGCCATTATTTTAAGGTTGCGGGTAATATCCGAAACCTCCTGCACGCGGTTTTCGGTACGCTTAGCCGACTGAATAAGTCCCAGATAGTCGATAATAACCAAGTCGGGCTTGTCCTTCATACGGCGAATTTTCGCCTTCATTTCCGGCACCGTAATACCCGGCGTTTCGTCAATATACATCTTAGCCGAGGAAAGATTAAGTCCCGCTTGAGTAAGCCTTGTCCACTCGTCCTGAGAAAGGTCACCGGTACGCATTTTACCCGATTCAATCATTGCCTCGCTCGAAAGCAGACGCTGAGCCAACTGATCACGGCTCATTTCGAGTGAGAAAAAGCATACCGTTTTACCCGAGGCTACCGCAACATTACGTGCAACGTTAAGGCCGAATGCGGTTTTACCCATACCGGGACGCGCACCGACAATAATAAGGTCGGACTTATTAAGACCTGTAATAACCTTATCAAGCTTGGAAAAGCCGGTAGGAATACCTATGTAATCCTTTCTTGTTTCAGGGTCACTGATTTTAGCCAAGCGGACAAACGTCTCGCCCTTAATAACATCATCAAGCAGTCGTAAACCAGTAACGTCCTTGCCCTGACGAATATCGTAAATCTTTTGCTCGGCACTTTCCAACAGCATATTAGCATCGGTTGCGCCGTTTTGAGCCGTTTCGATAATATCTCTTGCCGCCATCATAAGTGAGCGTACATAATACCGCTCGGTAACAATCTCGGCATAGGTGGTAATATTAGCCGAGGTCGGCACACCTTGGGCAATAGACGCCAAATATGACTTACCTCCGGCGGCATCAAACACGCCGTCACTTTTTAAGCGTTCAAGCACCGTAACGTAGTCGATAACCTGATTGGCGGTACTCATACTGCATAAAGTATCATAAATACGACGGTTTTGCGGCACATAAAAATGGTCCGGTTTAAGCTTATCCATAACCAGATTAATGCTCGGCGGGTCAACAATAATAGCGCCTAAAACCGACTGCTCGGCTTCGGCAGAATAAGGCATTGCCGCGCCCTCAAACTGGTTGTCGTTAATATGTTCAGCCAAATACTTCACCCTCTGTCTTTAAAATTTCCAAAGGCTTTGATTACTCGGTAACCTTTACCGTAACCTTTGCTACTATGCCGTTATAAAGTTTAACCTCGGCCGAAAACTCGCCGTAGGACTTAATATCGGCAACCGAGATTTTTTTCTTGTCAACCGAAACCGAGAAATTCTTATTGATTTCAGCGGCGATTTCCTTAGAGGTAATAGCGCCGAAAAGCTTACCGTTAGAGCCTGCCTTAGCATGAATTACGATTTCCTTGCCGTTGATTTTATTTGCCGACTCAGTTGCAGCCGCCTTTTCCTCAGCAATATGGTGAGCCTTTGAGGCTTCACGGTTTTTAAGCTCGTTCATAGCAGTAGAATTAGCCTCAACCGCTAAGTTTTTCGGGAACAAAAAGTTTCTTGCATATCCGTCAGAGGCGTTAACAAGCTCGCCCTTTTTACCCAAGCCCTTAACATCGGCATTTAAAATAACCTTCATTTATATCAAACCTTTCGAGTATATTAAACTATTTTTTTATTTCTTTTTTATAGGTGTCAATAGCCTGCTTTAACTGTAAAACGGCATCCTCAAAAGTATCAACCTTTAACTGACAGGCCGCCATTGTTCTGTGACCGCCGCCGCCTAAGGTCTCCATAATTACCTGCACGTTCATACTTCCCAAGCTTCTTGCGGAAATATTAAACTCGCCGCCGTAACGGCTTACAACAAACGAGCCTAAAACACCGCTTATACCTAAAAGCTCGTCAGCCGCCTGAGCCGAAGCAAGCCTTGAATCGGCATTTATATCGGTATTGATTGCAATTGCACAGTCACCGTCGTACTGCTCGGCCGAGCCGACGATTTCAGCACGCAGCTTATAGGTTGCCATTGAGCCTGCAAACAGCTTTTTGACCGTTACAGGGTCGGCACCTCGGTTACGCAAAAAAGCCGAAGCCTCAAAGGTTCTGACACCGGTATTCAGCACAAAATTACGGCTATCCAGCATAATACCCGAAAGCAGAGCCTCTGCCTCAAACTGACCGACCGACTTCGGACACATATACTGAAGCATTTCGGTAACCATTTCGCAGGTTGAGGAAACGGCGGTTTCGTGATAGAAAATAACCGCATCGTTAATGAAATCAACCGCCTTACGGTGATGGTCGATTACAACAACGTTGTTGCAACGCTCGTACACCTCAGGACTGTCCAAAAATGACGGACGGTGCACATCGGTGATAATAAGCAGAGTTTCCTTGTCAATTGCCGGCATAACCTCGCTGCCGGACACGATATTACAGTGAATACCCAAGGAATCCGCACGTTCAACCAATGATTTAGCCATGGTTTTTTCCTTGTCCATTACTATGTAGGACTCACGTCCTAAAGCGGACACTGCACCTGCCATTGCAATACAGGAACCCAAGCTATCCAAATCGGCAAATCGGTGTCCCATCAAAACGACCTTACTGCTCGACATAATAAGACTCTTTAATGTATTGGAAATGATACGTGCACGCACCTTATTGTGCTTTTCAAGTGCACCCGAAACACCGCCGTAGAACTTGTACTCATTATTCGGCATTTTTACAACGGCCTGGTCACCGCCGCGGCCTAAAGCCATATCAAGTGCCTGTCTGGCCATTTCCTCGCACTCAGAAAGCGAACCTCCGCCTTGACCGATACCCATTGAAATGGTGGCCGAGCTTTCCCCGAATTTCAGCTCTCTGACACTGTTCAGAACGCTGATACCCTCTTGGTTCAATTTTTGAAAGCTTCTTTCCTCCAAAACCAGCATATAGCGGTCACCCGACATTTTTCGACAAATACCATTAATATGCGAAAACCATTTTTCGATTCTTTGCTGAACGGCGCCTCTGAATGAAGCAATTTCACTGTCGCGGGCATTTTTTGTAATTTCATCAAGGTTATCAACCGCCAAAAGTGCCACGACCGGACGTGTTTCGTTGTATTCGTGTGCGATTTTCCTTAAAGCGGTTATATCAAAAAGATAATAGATGCGAAGATGTGTGCCGCCTCCGTCAATATCCGAATCGGTGACCGAGAAAATCTTATTACCAAAATTGATTTCAGCATGAGTATTGCTTTCTATATCATCCTTGAAATCAGTTCCGAAAACCTGCTCAATGCTTTTACCGACGGTAGCCGAAGCCTCCGGTATATCCCGCTCAAGCTGCGGATTGTACCACACAATTTCACCGTAGGCCGTAGTAATAAGCACCGGTATTTTAAGCTCGGTCAAGGCCTTCGACTGTGCCGTTGAAATACCTCTTGAAACACCCGAAATTATTTTTCCGATATTTTTATGCAGGCCCATTAAGGATATTATAACAATGACTGCACCCAAGCCGAGTATACACAAGACTACAGGCACGGCATATTTACCTGCAAACTGCAAAACGGCAACATCGACCGCCAAAAGCAGCAGTAAAATCAAGAAAACTCTTCCAATTCCCCAAACCTTTTTCATCCGAGGCTAAACCTCCTTTTTGTAAATCAAGCTAGCTGTAGCTAAAATTTTAAATTTCAAGAATAACCGGTAAAATCATCGGACTGCGTCCTGTTTGCTCGTAAAGATGACGTGAAAGTCCGTCACGCATCCTCGATTTTACCATACCCCAATCGCGAACATTGTTGATATAGCACTTTTCGATTATATCACAGGCAGCCTCTCTCGCATCATCCATTAACTGCTCCGCCTCTTTAACATACACAAAACCGCGTGTAATGATTTCAGGCCCTGCTATAACCTCACGTGTTACGGCATCAACCGATACTGCAACAACAATAATACCGTCCTCAGCCAAATGCTTACGGTCACGCAAAACAACATTACCGACATCACCGACACCGAAGCCGTCAACCAAAACACTGCCCGAGGGCACCGATTCAACCGACTTCATAGAGTTTCCGGCAATTTCAATAACCTTTCCGATAGCGGCAATTAAGATATTATTATGCTCAACACCGACCGATTCAGCAAGACTTGCATGCTTGACAAGATGCTTTTGCTCACCGTGAACTGGGATAAAGAACTT
>CAJGBX010000062.1 GCA_904501685.1 Clostridiaceae bacterium | reverse complement strand
AATATTTATAATATTGACGGAATTACGGTTTTACATTATAATGAAATAAGTTAGGCGAAACAATCCTGTTTCGCCACAAAATCTTTGATTTTGCGACAATTTTTTAATAAAAATTTGTCCTTTTCCATTGAAATGAGTGTCGCGCAAAATTAAATTGCAATTTAATTTTGCTAAAGCCACTTGAAAAGTGGCTTGACGAAACGCTTTTAGAGCGTTTCGACTAACTACCATCATTATAATTAAGTTAAAGGGATGATATAAATGACTCATTTAAAACTGAAGAATTTATTTACAATATTATTATGCTTTATTATACTGCTGCCTGTTGTATTTTTATCAGGCTGCTTTGATGAGGCTTTTTCGATATATTTCGGTGTTGAAGAAATGCCGTATAATCTCGACCCGCAAAAGGCCGAGACCTACGGTGAGCTTTTAGCAGTAAGAAACTGCTTTAAGGGACTGTTCAAGGAAGACTCCGATAACAATATTGTACCTGACCTTGTTGATACCTACACCGTGAGTGACGATAAACTGACCTACACCTTTAAGCTTAAAACTGCCAAATGGAAAGACGGTACCGAGATTACAGCTGATGATTTTATTTTTGCTGTTTCACGAGCCAAAGACCCAGTAACGGCCTCTGCATCCAAGGAATTGGTGGAAAATATCGAAAAAATGGCTGAAATTGATAGTAAATCATTCATTTTTAAACTAAAAAGACCTGATGAAAACTTTTTGAAGACTTTAACATCAGCAGTTTTTAAACCTTGTAACCGTAAATTTTTTGAAAAAAGCGGAGGAAAATACGGTCTTTCACGCCAGTATCTTTTAACTAACGGTGACTATAGCGTTGCCTCTTGGAATGACCGACAGATTAAGCTGAGATTGACCGAAAATCACGAAAGAATAAATACTGCTCCCGAAAATGTATTTATTACCGTCAGCTCAACCGGTAAAAACAGTGTTGAACGAATTAATGACAAGGAAATCGGTATGGCGGTAAACACAATTAATGATTGGAGCTCGGTTGACAACTCAAAATACAGTATTACTCAACGTCTTTCAAAAGTTTACGCACTTATCTTCAACAAAAATACTGAAGTGGGTAGAAACGAAAATCTGACCTCTGCCTTCGCAAAGTCCATACACAAGGAATACTATTCCGTCAGAATGAGTAAACGTTTTTCAGTGCCGAAATCGGTTATATTAAATGACACACTACTGCCTGCAATTCCCCCATATGAATACCAGTTTGACTCAACCGCTGCAAGAGACGAATTTTTAGAAGCCTTAAAGGATTTTAAAAATAAAAAGCTGCCGAGTATTTCGGTTTTGACGGCGCAGAGTAGCGATATAAACTCCGTTTTAAGAGATATTGTTTCTCAATGGCAAAGCCATTTAGGTGCATATGTTAATGTAACCACTCTTAAAAACGAGGATATTCTGCTAAGTACCGTCAAAAGCGGAGGATTTACGGTAGCACTGGTACCCTTAAATAATGATGAGGATGAAATTTTAAAGCTTTTAACCGACAATACTTCAGGAATTTATCTTAACAACGGTGAGCTTGACAAAGCCGCAACTGATTATTTTGAAGCACACGATTTTTCAAAAAAGATTAAAGCTTTAACCGATGCTGCAATGCTTCTTTCAAAGGAAACTTCAGTTATACCGATAGTTTCGGCGCCCACATCCTACATTGTTGACAAAACATACAATAATGTTGTATTTTCAGCAGTAGACAGTACCGTCGATTTCACAATTATTTACAAATAAATCAAGGCATAAATTAACGCTCCTTTGCAGAAACTATTCTTGAAAGGAGCGTTTTTAATATGGATAAAAAGAAAAAGTATAACCCTATACCTCATGAACCCGAGGATAACGTGGGCACGATTTACTGCGGCGAAAACACCGAGGAATATAACAACATAATAACTGCCAGGGATATGTTCCCCTATCAGTCACCGCTTCCGAAGTACCGCCGTGAGCCTGAACCGCCGATTATTTAAACTAATCTAAAATCAAAGCAACCTGGACAGCCGTCCCGGTTGCTTTAATTTTACTTATTTATAACCGCCTGAGGGTCTAAATCTAATTCCTTTAACAATTTGCAAAGAAGTCTTACCGGAAGTCCGACAACATTAAAGTAACATCCGTGTAATTTTTCTATATACATAGATGCAACACCCTGAACGGCATAACTACCCGCCTTGTCCATAGGCTCACCCGAGGCTACATATTTTTCGATAAAATCATCAGTTAAATCAGCAAAATACACATCGGTATCTTCACTGTCTGTGACAATTTTTCCGTTAAAGGATAATGACAAGCCGCTTGTGACCGTATGCCTTCTGCCGGACAGCAATTTTAACATTTCTTTAGCCTCAGCCTCATTTTTAGGCTTGCCTAAAATCTTACCGTCACACCATACAACAGTATCAGAGGATATTACCAATACATCTCTCTCATTAATTGTTTCTGCAACTGCCTTACCCTTGCGAAAGGCCAGCTCTTTAGTTAAAGCTTTTGGGTCGGTCTCGGTTGATGTTTCGTCGGTATCTTTAGTGACAACCGAAAACTTAAAGCCTAAATTCTCCAAAATCTCCTTACGTCTCGGCGATTTTGAGGCCAAAACTATTTTCATTTTCCTCACCTTAAAACTCTCAATAATCCACTAACTTTTTTTCTTTTCCAATTTATGCTTTGTACCGTCCGGCTCTTGAATATAGGTGTTATCCAAAATGCCGGTTAAAGAAGCCTTATAAGAGTCAATATACTCTCTTCTTAAAGCAGCCCTTTCCTTTTGCTCAGACTCGGTCAATTCACGCTCGCGTGAGATACGTGTCAGCTCTGAAATTCTGTCAATTTTTTTCTGTTCCATTCTTATCACCAAGGATATATTATCACATTTTTTACGATTTGTGAAGTAAAATATTTATTTACTTGCTTTTGACTGATTATTTGCTATAATGAAATAGGTTAGGCGAAACAATCCTGTTTCGCCACAAAATCTTTGATTTTGCGACAAATTTTAATAAAAATTTGTCCTTTTTCATTGAAATGAGTGTCGCGCAAAATTAAATTGCAATTTAATTTTGCTAAAGCCACTTGAAAAGTGGCTTGTCGAAACGCTTTTAAAGCGTTTCGACTAACTACAATCATTATAATAATAGACGAGTAAATTTTAGGCGGTGTGATTTTGAAAAGTTTGTTAAAATATATGAAACGGTATCGCTTAGAAGCTGTTTTAGGGCCATTATTCAAGCTGACCGAGGCACTTTTTGAGCTTTTTATACCGTTGGTAGTTGCCGACATAATTGATAAAGGCATAGGTCAAGGTGATAAAAATTTTATAATTTCACGTGCCGGTTTAATGGCGGCTTTAGGTGTAATCGGCTTTATCTGTGCGCTTATAGCACAGTATTTTGCCGCAAAGGCCGCAGTAGGTGTTTCTTGCGATTTAAGGTCGGCACTGTATAAGAAAATTAACGGCTTTTCATACACAGACCTCGATAAAATCGGCACATCTACCCTAATCACACGTTTAACCGGAGATATTAATCAGGTGCAAACCGGTGTAAACCTCGCCTTACGCCTACTTTTACGCTCACCGTTTATTGTTTTCGGCGCAATGATTATGGCCTTTACGGTCGATGTTAAATCGGCATTGATTTTTGCCGCTTCTGTTCCCGTTTTAGCTATAATAGTAGTTACAATAATGTATATAACCGTACCGCTTTTCAAAAAGGTTCAGTCCAACGCCGATAAGCTGACCCTTAACACACGTGAATCGTTAAAGGGTGTCAGGGTTATACGTGCTTTCTGTCAGGAATCGCAGGAAATCGCAAAATTCCAAGATACCAACAATCGCTTAACGGCTCTGCAAAAATGGGTAGGCAAAATATCTGCATTAATGAATCCGTTAACCTATGTGACGGTCAACATCGCCGTAATTTTGATAATTTATATCGGCGGGCAGCGTGTCTATGACGGCACCTTAACTCAAGGTCAAATTGTAGCACTTTATAACTATATGTCACAGATTTTGGTTGAGCTTATAAAGCTTGCCAATATGATTATTACCGTCAACAAGGCTTTAGCCTCAGCCTCACGCGTGGAAGCAGTTTTAAACCGGGAAGTCTTTACTGAGCCATTGTCAGCTGATAAGGACATTAAAAGCTCTTCAGCGGTTGAATTTAAAAAGGTTTCTTTTATATATAACGGTGCTGCCGAGGAATCGCTTACAGATTTAAGCTTTACTGCCGAAAAGGGTCAACGTATCGGCATCATCGGTGCTACCGGCTCAGGTAAATCGACCTTGGTTAACCTTATCCCATTGTTTTACGGCGCAACCGGCGGTACTGTTTTAGTCGACGGCAAGGATGTCAAAATATATGATACTAAAACCTTACGCCGTAAAATCGGTATTGTTCCGCAAAAGTCAGTGCTGTTTAAGGGTACTGTCAGGGACAACCTTACCTTAGGCGAAAAGAAAGCCACCGACGAGGAGCTATGGTCGGCATTAAGGTGGGCCCAGGCTGAGGAAACGGTCATAACCAAGGGTGGTCTGGATTTCGAAATTGAACAAAACGGGCGCAACCTTTCAGGCGGTCAGCGTCAACGTCTTTGTATTGCACGAGCCTTGGTCGGCAATCCCGAAATACTGATTTTAGACGATTCTTCCTCTGCACTGGACTTTAAAACCGAGTCGGAACTACGAAAGGCTTTAACATCGCTTTCGCAAAAACCAACCGTTTTTATCGTTTCTCAGCGTGTTTCATCTATAATGAGCTGCGATAAAATTATTTGCTTGGAAGACGGCAAATCTGCAGGTGTCGGCACTCACGAGGAGTTGTTAGCTTCCTGCGAGGTTTATAAAGAAATCTGTCATTCTCAGTTAGATAAGGAGGAAATATAAATGAAATCAAAAGTCCTCCTTAAGGTATTATCGGTATTAGGAAAGCAGAAAATCATTTTCAGTATATCAATTGTACTCGCAGTAATCAATGTTGCATTAACTCTCTACGTACCGGTACTTATCGGTGATGCAATTGACTTTATTGTAGGTGAAGGCAATGTCGATTTTGAAAAAATCAACGGTATTATAATTCAAATTGCCGTTTCAATAGCTATTAACGCAATTGTGCAGTGGCTTATGAGCGTTTGCAACAATAAGCTTACCTATGACCTGGTTCACAATTTGCGAGGTCGTGCCATAAATAAGCTTCAAGCCTTACCTCTTTCTTACATTGATACCAACCCTTACGGTGACACTGTAAGCCGAATTATCAGTGATGTTGATACCCTTGCCGACGGCTTACTTATGGGCTTTTCTCAGCTGTTTACGGGAGTTATAACAGTTTTAGGTACCGTTGTCCTTATGTTTAGTATAAATTGGAAAATTGCTATTATAGTAGTAGTGCTTACTCCTGTGTCCTTGCTTGTTGCAAAATTTATAGCAGGTCGCACCTACTCTATGTTCAAGCTACAGTCCGAGACTAAGGGCAGACAAACTGCGTTTATTGATGAAACTATCACTAATCAAAAGGTTATCAGTGCATTTTGTCACAACACAAAGGCTGTTGAGCAGTTTAACCAAATCAACGAGGATTTAAGAAAGCACTCATTTAAAGCTATTTTCTTTTCCTCAATGGTTAACCCTTCTACAAGAATTATAAATGCCGTAATTTATGCAATTGTATGCCTGATCGGCGCATTAACTGTCATTTCCAACCCTCAATTTACCGTCGGTGCTCTGTCGATACTTTTAAGCTATGCCAGTCAGTACGCCAAGCCTTTCAATGAAATCTCCGGTGTTTTGACCGAGCTTTCGTCGGCAATTGCCTCGGCAGAACGGGTATTTGAGCTGCTGGAACAATCGTCGGAAGTTTCGGATGAGGGATTAGCGGAAATACAAACCGCTAAAGGTAATGTAGCATTAAACAACATTAGGTTTTCTTACATTCCCGAAAAGCCGTTGATTGACGGTATTTCGCTTAATTTTGAAAGCGGTCAGCAAATAGCCATTGTCGGACCGACCGGTTGCGGTAAAACCACTTTAATTAACCTGCTTATGCGATTCTATGACGTCACGGCAGGTGAAATAACGGTTGACGGACAGAATATTAAGGATGTCACACGCCATTCTTTAAGAAAAAATTACGGTATGGTTTTGCAGGAAACCTGGTTAAAATCGGGCACTGTCAAAGAAAATATCACAATGGGCAACCCGAGTGCTACCGACGAGGAAATCATTGCCGCCGCAAAATCCACCCATGCTCACAGCTTTATTAAACGTCTCCCAAAAGGTTATGACACCGTTTTGGGTGAGGATGGCGGAAGTCTTTCCGAAGGTCAAAAGCAGCTATTGTGTATCACCAGAATTATGCTGTGTCTACCGCCTATGCTG
This sequence comes from Clostridiaceae bacterium, assembly GCA_904501685.1. Classification (GTDB taxonomy): domain Bacteria; phylum Bacillota; class Clostridia; order Oscillospirales; family Acutalibacteraceae; genus UMGS172. The sequence continues at coordinate 1,507 of CAJGBX010000062.1, read as the reverse complement.
ATTTTGGACGAAGCTACCTCCTCTATCGACGTTAAGACCGAAATACACATTCAGCACGCCTTCAAGAGGCTTATGGCAGGCCGCACAAGCTTTGTTGTAGCGCACCGGCTTTCTACCATTAAACATTCGGATGTGATTTTGGTTATGAAGGACGGCAACATTATAGAGCACGGCTCTCATAGGGAACTTTTAAAGCAAAAGGGCTTTTATTATGAATTATACAATAGCCAATTTGCAGAGTAATTTAAATAATTATTTAAAGATACAAAATCACACAACCCCGTCATTCTGAATTCAGAACGACGGGGTTGTTTACCAATATAACAAAACCTACTTTTTCTTTTTAATAATAATTATTGCCGTAACACCGCCGCCGATGAGAACCACCGCGCCAATTGCAATTATAATCCAAATCATATTGTTTGGTTTATCATTGTTACCGATATCCGTTTTCACAGTGTCTTCCGAAGGAATTACAGGTTTTGCGGTCACACATGGAATAACCTCCTCTTGCACATCACCGCAAGCAGTACAAGTACTAGTTTTAACACCAGTTTCAGTTTCTGTTGCTTCTTTTATCACTACTTCTTCACCATAAATGTGTTCAACCATAGGAATTTCTTCTTCTGCTTTCTTGCCACACATAGTGCATTTAACTGTTTTTACACCTGTTTTAATACAAGTGGGTTCTTCTAAAACTATTTGATCAGAAAATACATGCTCAAGAGGCTTAATGGATTTTGTTTCTTTGTGAGAACACTTATAACAGTTTCTTGCCTGCTCACCTGTTGCTTCGCAGGTTGCAGCTTTTGTGGTAATCCAATTGCTTAAAGAGTGGCCTATTGCTGATACATTTCTTATTTCAACTTTTTTACAAACAGTGCAGGTTCTTGTTTCTGTTCCTTTTGTATTACAAGTAGGCGGTGTTTTTGAAGTCCAACTCCCATATGAGTGATTATTTCCGCAATCGGTGTAATGCCACTTAGCATTTATTAAATCATCATTACCTTTAGAATCAATATATATATATTTGTTGACAGCATAAACGTCAGTAAGAGAATAACAATATATAAATGCATTCTGCTTAATACTACTTACTCCACTGCCAATAGTTACCGAAGTAAGAGACGAACATTTTTCAAATACTCCACTTTCTATACTCTCAATACTGTTGGGTATGGTGATTGATTTAAGTGATGAGCAATCCATGAACACATTACTATTTAATATTTTAACACCATTTCCAATATTTACTGATTTGAGTGAACTGCACCCCCAAAATGCGCTTCCGCCCAAATCTGTTACACTGTTAGGAATAGTGATTGATGTAAGCGAACTGCACTCAGAAAATGCGCTAAAACCTACACTCGTTACACCGGTTGGGATGTTAAACGAATTGAGTTTAACGCATTCATGAAAGGCTCCATTTCCTATTTTGGTTACACTCTCAGGAAGTTCAATTGACGCAAGATTCATACACCCTGCAAATGCATTACGACCCACCGTT
>CAJGBX010000061.1 GCA_904501685.1 Clostridiaceae bacterium | reverse complement strand
CAAAAGCGTCAGGGAAATAAATTTCCCTGACGCTTTTAATGATAATTGGTCACCTTGCGTGGATATGGCCGCAGTGCGGGCATATTATATCACCGCTTTCGGTGATTTCTGTAATATTTCTGAAATACAAAGATGAATTATTATGAAACTTGTCAGCAGTTATTCTGAGATTATTAATTTTAACCGCTTTGTAGGTCAGATTAGTTTCAGGACAGGTCTTGAGCGTAATCTCGGTACGGCAGGACCTGCAAAGGCAAGTGCCGCCGTCGAAACTCGGCACATCGCCGCAGAACGGACAAGTATCCTGAGTATTGTCCGAATAAACCATTGCTTTAAGTAAAAGCTGTTGAATTTTCCTGAATGCTTCAACATCGTAGGAGCTTAAAAGCAAAGTATCGCCGTCTTCTCTAACAGGACTTAAAAGACGGTATTCGTCGGCCTTAAAGGTGTGCTTTGCCGACAGGAGCAGCTCCTTATTATCGCCGTCTGCCGTCTCGGGAATTAACACAACGGTATATTCACAGTCTTTTTTTACCGAGAGCTTAATTGCATCCAGTCCGTTGCTTTTAATTTGTTGGATATTTAACCTAAAGCCCTTCCAATCGCAAGCCACATTCAATCGGTCAAGGTTAAAAACGGTGCTTTCGTCAAAGTTGAAATTAAAATGCATAACGCCGAAAAGTGTTATCAGCGTGCAAAATTCAAAATAACCGGTGTTTTCGCAAAGCTCAGTTGGAAGTACGTTTCCGGTCGGCGCAGTGTTTTTTGAAGCGAAATATTTTATAAGGCGGTAAATTCTTCCGTAGTCCTTATCATTTCGGAAAATGTTGGTTTTTCGAAGACTAAGCTTGCCCGAAGCCTTTTTACAGCTTTTATACATTGGCTTTTTTAAGCTTAGCTTTAAGGAACGGGTGATAAATTTCAGCTTTTCAAGTCCTGCCTCACAAACGGCATTGTACTTACCGTAGTCCCTTACATAGCCGGTGTGCAGTTTGCCTAACGCCAGAAAGAACGAGGGATGATTTTCACGCTCGAGCAGGTTAAACTGCAGGTTGCGGTTAGAGTAAAGGATATTGCTTAAAATCTGCATATTTCGACTGCAGTAGGAAAGCAGAAAATTAACAAACCGTGCAATTATTACGTTTTCATAAATGCAATAGTTGTCGATATGGTTTTGACTTAAAAGCTTTCGCGGATGTAAATTTCCGTTTTCGATATTCTGCCAAAGCTCACTGTGAACGCTGATGTGCGACACCGTTTCATTGCTTATTGACCTTACCGCCTCAACCGGCAAAAGCTCACTCTCATTTTTGATATGTGTGATAGGACGCGAAAGTACATTTTTTATGTAGGGTAAAGCCCTGATAACCTCGTCAAGCGTTGAATCAAGTGCCTTAAAATCAAAGCTCTCGGGCAAGGAAAACAAGCTGACATCATAAACCATTGCCTTTTCAAGCTGAGAAAGGGTATAGGTATCACTTTTCGATTTCAGGTCGTAAAACTGACGGTATTCATAAAGGCCGTCAGAAGAGGCTGTGTTAAATAAAGCTACAGAAGACATAGATTAATCCTCATTGAGCTTTAAAATAAACTCAGCTGCACGCAGCATATTAAGCTTTTCAAATTCACCTGCAAGCAGAACCTTGTTTTCAATGCTTTTCAGCTCAAGCTTGCTGATAACCTTGCTTAAAAGAATTTTCTCAACCGCATCAAAAATAACACTTTCGGGCTGAGAGAAGCAGGAGGCATAAATGCTTACAAAGTCCTCAATTTGGTTGGCAATACGGTTACCAAACGAAATGTTATAGGGTGCTAAAAGCTGTTCAACCTGCTTGATTAAAGGATAGCTGTCAATATGGAATTTTACCTTTTCCTTAGCGTTATCCAAAAGCTTTAAGAAGGCAGGGGCACTCAAATAGCGTTGGTCAAGCGGTGCACCGTAGTATACCGGTTTTGAAGCACGCTTGTTAAAGTTCATAGTATGTGCACGGTCGTAAACCTTGTCGCTTATTTCAAAGGTGCTTTCGTCACGGTTGGCGGTACCTATAAACCATATGTTAGAGGGGATTTTGACCGTATGGCCATTTTCGAGGGCGGTATACTCGCCGACCTCACCGTCAATGTTTTTATAAAGCGGAATGTTCAACAGCTTGATTGCACGCAAATGCTCCTCGTTTTCCATTAAGGAAAGAAAATCTGAGAAGTAGTATTCAATACGCGAAAGGTTCATTTCATCAAGCACGATAAAGGTTATAATATCCTTATTTAAAGCGGCTTTGTATAGGCTTTGGGTAAACTTTTTAGGTGTATAGGTCTTGCTGAATTCGTTGTAAAAGCCCAAAAGCTCGTTCTTATCTCTCCAAGAGGACTCGACCTCAATAATTTCACAGTTTCCGAAAACCGCCTCACTGAAAATTTTAGGAAGACTTGTTTTACCAGTACCGCTCATACCCTGAAGTATGGTAAGCCTTGTCGCGCCCAAGCCGGCAATAAACGTGGCAATATCCTCAACGGTGTAGGAAAGGTGGAGCCGGCTGTCGCGGGCATAGGCAACCACAAATTCGGCAAGACTCTCCAAGGTCGGAGCCGAAAACAGGTGACGGCGGCGTTCCTCTAAGCTTTGCTCAAATTTCGGGATACTGCTGTCAATTTCGCTGAAAGCAGGGCAGGGGTCGGCAAGCACGCTTGCCCCGATAACATTGGATTGGGGCATTGAAGTAACGCCGGTCGGTGCGATAACTGCGGCATCACCCTTTATGGTTGATGCGGCACCCGACTGAAGTATCGGAGTTTCGCCGACAGTACCCTTTGAATAAGGTCTTCTTGCAATGGTAATCAGCAAAACGGCGGCAATTGCAAGGAACCAATAGAACGAAGGGCTTACAACTGTAAATGCAAGTCCGGGGTTCACACTGTCAAATTCAATCCCGATGATATTGGACATAGCATCCTCGTTGATACGCTGAACTATTTCGTAGTATTTGCCGAAAAGACCGATAACAAGCGAAATAACACCGGTCGAAATCAGGGAGGACAGTGTAACCTTATAGAAAAGCTTAGAGCTTCTGATAAAGCAGACAATACTTGAGGCAATAAGCGAAGCAATAATGCAAACGGCGGCAAACAGTACAAAGGCAACAAGCTGAAAGCCTGAATCAAGACTGTTGTAGGTCATAAAAATCTCGTAGCCGTTAAGACGAACATCTTCCATTGCGAGTAAGGAAGCATCATCAAATACAACCTGAATAATGTCGGAAAAAATCTGTGCAAAGCCAAGACCTGCGGCAGCAAGTGCATATATCAAGAACTCAAGTCTTGTTCTGAACGCCGCCTTTTCGCCGTCGGTTTTAATTGCTGTGCCGCCGAAGCTTCTTGTTGAAAAGCTATAAATGAAATAAAGAACAAACGAGATAATCAAGGGAATATAAACCGTTGTGGTGTATTCCTCTTCGGGGGAATTGAAAAGCGAGCAAATCGTAACACCGCTTACAAAATAAACCGCCGAGGCAAGCATAGTAAGGGTAGCTATTAAGGAGGTAGCCTTTACAAACTCACTGTCACTTTTGGTAAGACATTTGAAGGCATTGCCGATACATTTTAATATAGCAACCGCAAGTGCGGTGACCAATGCCAGATAAATAAGACTTATAGTGCTGAAGCCGTCGGTCGAAAAGACACCCATAGGCGCTACAATACCCTCTGCATCTTTAGAGGAATATGAGCAAAGCGGATAGTAGAAGTAGGAAAAAGAAAGTATTGCACAAAGTCCTGAAATTACTAAAAGACGGCGTTTAAGCGGAGAAAAATCCGATTTTGAGGGCTTTTTACCGCCGTCGGCAAGCCACATAAAAAAGTCGAAAACAAGCCACAGAATGTTAACAACAAGGCTTATTACTAAAAGTACATTAGAGCTTACCGCCGAGTAGGAGGAGTTAAGCATAAGTGCAACTATGGTACAAAACAGTGCAACCAAGGCAGGCCAAACCAAAGCCCTTTTGCCGGTGAAATTCATAACAAGTGAAACAGCCGAGCTTACAAGGAGTATACCGAACAATACCAAAAAAGCAAGACAGACAATCGGAATATATTCTGAATCGGTCATAAAAATTTTGGCAGTGCTGAAAACATTACCGCGACTGTGTCTTACATCTTGAAACAGGAATATCAAATTTACCAGTGCGCTTACAACTAAAAACGCATACGAAACTATTCCTGACATAAAATTCCCTTTTCTAAGGTTTAGATTTCCCATTTGTATTTGCTCCTTTTGGTTTAAACTTGGCATTACATTTAATGTTACTATTAGTATACAATTTTTATACATTGTTGTCAACGACATATTATAATGTAAAACTCTTGCAATTAGGCAAAAATTGTGATATATTAGACTTCAGAGGTTTCGAAAGGAATTTCGGAATAAATTTTTATTAAAATGCGTAAATTTAAAATCCCAATTTTTTAAAAGAGGTGTACTTTTATGGCAAAATCTGTTCAGGACATTATTCAGCTTATTAAGGATAACGACATTAAAATGGTTGACTTTAAAATGGTCGACATTAACGGTCAGTACCGCCATGTGACTATCCCTGCAGGCAATTTCTCTGAGGATACTATGAAAAGCGGTATAGGATTTGATGCTTCCAACTACGGCTATGCAGTGGTTGAAAAGAGCGATATGGTTTTTATACCCGACCCCGATACAGCCGTTATTGACCCGTTTTGTGAGATTCCGACCTTGTCAATGACCGGTAATGCTATGATTATTGACAGTCCCGAAAACCGTCCCTTAGCACAGTACCCCAGAAATATTATCCGTGCTGCGGTTGACTATATGAAGGACTTGGGTATTGCCGATAAAATGCTCATTTTGCCTGAGTTTGAGTTTTATCTTTTTGACGAGGTTACCTGGGGTGTAGACGGCAGTTATGTCGGCGCCTCGGTTGATGCAAAGCAGTCCTACTGGAACAGCACTGTCGAGGGTAAGGGTGTTGTTGTTCCCAAGCAGAAGAACTACCACATTGCCAAGCCGTTTGATGTTTCTTACGAGTGCCGCAGTGAAATGTGTATGCATATGGCCGATATGGGTATTCAGATTAACTATCATCATCCTGAGGTTGCTGCTTCCGGTCAGTTTGAAATCGAGCCGCAGTTAGGCGAGGTTGTTGAAATGGCTGATGCTACTATGATGATTAAGTATATCATTCATAATACTGCTTTAAAGCACGGCAAGACCGCAACCTTTATGCCTAAGCCGATTTACGGTGAGGCAGGCTCGGGTATGCACGTTCATATGCTGCTTATGAAGGACGGTCAGCCGGTATTCTCGGATGACAATGGATATTCTCATTTGAGTGAAACAGCTCACTACTTTATGGGTGGCTTGTTAAAGCATATTTCATCTCTTTGCGCCATCACTAACCCGAGCACCAATTCGTTCAAGCGTTTGGTTCCCGGATTTGAAGCTCCTGTAACAGTAGGCTATGCAACCTCTAACAGAAGCGCTGTTATCAGAATTCCGGCCTATGCCAAGAGTCCCGATAAGCGCCGCTTTGAGCTTCGCAATCCCGACGCTACCTGCAATCCGTATTTTTGCTATGCCGCAATCCTTATGGCAGGTCTTGACGGTATTAAGAATAAGATTGACCCGCATAAGAACGGCTGGGGCCCTTATGACTGCAATCTTTTCCATCTCCCCGAAGAGGAAAAGGCAAAATTACAGGGCTTGCCGGTATGCTTAGAGGATGCCTTGGATGCACTTGAAAATGACCACGCCTATTTAACCGAGGCTGGAGTTTTCCCTGAGGAGTTAATCAAGAACTTTATCAAATCCAAGCGTGCTGAATGTGCAGAGCTTTCCAAGATTCCGCACCCTGCAGAGTTTGACAAGTATTATAATCTGTAATATTAAGCTTTGAATTAAGGCAAATAAACCCCCACAACCGGACATTGAGCCTCGGTTGTGGGGGTTGTTGTATAATATGATATTAAATAGATTGAATTATACGCCGTATACAAGCCAAATGTAAATATATGCAGGAATAATGGCGGCAAGGGTAAACGGGATGCCGATTTTAAAGAAGTCGGAATTTTTTACCTCGTGACCGCTTTTACGCAAAATGCCGATGGCCGCAATATTAGCCGAGGCCCCGATAGGAGTGATGTTACCGCCTAAGGTTGCACCGGATAACAAACCGAAGTATAGCGGAGTAGCTACCAAAACAGGCGCAATTCCCATTTGTGAGGCAAGCTGAACGGAAAGTGTGCCGATGACCGGAATCATTGTCGCAACGTAGGGAATATTGTCGATAAATGCCGAAATCAGCACCGAGGCCCAAACAATAACAGTGAAGAGCAGGAATAAATTACCGCCGCCCAAGCGTGCGAGCAGGCTTGCCAGCGCATCAATAACACCCTTATGCTTTATGGCTCCAATCATCAGGAAAAGACCGGTTAAAAGTCCAAGTGTCTCGAAATCAATAGACTTTATAGGTCCTAAAATCGAGTCAGCCTTTTTATAACGGAAAAGATTGTAAATCAAACCGATTACAAACAGTGTACAACAGATAATGCCGTTGATTTCGTTCGGCAGATTCCAGCTTTTAGGAGCAAACGAGGCTACAATAAGAAGTCCTATTGTTCCTAACAGTAAGACTGTCGGAAAATAGTCGTTAACCGGTGTCAGCTCTTGGGCTTTAGGTAACGGACTTTTTTCCTTTCTGAAAACAATGTAAACAATAATTGCCGAAAGCACTGCGCCTAATTCAACGGCGAAGAAGATTGAAGGCTTGCCCTGATACCAGAAGAAATCCATAAAACTCATATCCATAGCTGAACCGAGCATAATTGCAGTGGTGTCACCCACCAGGGTAGCTGCACCCTGCAGGTTTGAGGAAACGGCAATAGCAATTAAGATAGGTACAGGGTTGGTTTTAAGCTTTTTGCAAATTTCCATTGCAACCGGAGCAATCATAAGTACGGTTGCAACATTGTCAACAAAGGCAGAAATAATACCGGCAAAAAGACTTAAACAAACGGCAGTCCACTGAATATTGGGAACCTTTTTCATAATCATATCGGCAAGTCGTGCCGGCATACGGCTGTCGATAAACAGCTGGACGGTACCCATTGTGCCGCCTATCATTAAAAGCACGTTAAAATCAAGCTCGCTTAAAATGTTTTTTACGGGCAGCATTCCACAGGCAATAAATATAACCGCCGAAGCCAGTGCTATATACGGACGGTATTTACCGAAGACAAGCATAAGCACGTAGGTGGTTGCAAAAATAATAATTGCAGGTAACAATAATATCATCCCTTCATTTTTCTTATTTTAGCATAATTTTACCATATAGTTTTCCTTTTTTCAAGCAAAGGACACAAGTATATTGTTAAACTATGGTTAAATCTTTGTTAAATCAGGTATTTTTAGGTTTTCGGCAGTGAATAAAGAGCGGGCTTTGCGGCATATAACAATTGACAAGTGGGATTAATTGGTATAAAATTGTGGTATATGCTATGCTAAACGGCAAATTATAGTAATAGGTTGTATATTGTAAGATAAATATTTGCGTATAGACTAAAACATAAAGGAGAATTATAATGGAGATTCAATTGCAGGAGCTTATTGACCAGATAAAAAAGGACGGCGTTAATACGGCGGAGGCCGAGGCTCAAAAAATTATTGAAAATGCCAAGGCTGAGGCTGAGAAAATAATTGCCGACGCCGAGAGTAAGGCTCGCGATATTGCGGCAAAATCCAAGGCTGATAACGAGCGTTTGATCAAGGTCAGTGAGGATTCAATCCGTCAGGCAGGCCGAAATCTGCTCATTTCCTTCAGGGAAAGCGTAAACCGCGAGCTGAAGGCGGTTGTGTCGGAAAAGCTGAGTGAGGCTTATACTCCCGAGAGTTTAACAAAAATTATTTTAAATGTTACAGAGGCTTGGACCAAAAATACTGATGCAGGTGACATTTCGGTGCTTTTAAATTCGGATGATTTGAAGTCATTAGAGGAGGGCTTGCTTAAAAGCTTAAAACAGCGTCTGATTTCGGGTGTCACTTTAAAGGCGAATGACGATTTTACGGGCGGCTTCCGTATTTCAGAGGCTGAAGGCAGTGTTTACTACGATTACTCGGCTGAGTCGGTGGTCGAAATGCTTTCAACCTACCTTAACCCGAGAGTAACTGCTT
>CAJGBX010000060.1 GCA_904501685.1 Clostridiaceae bacterium | reverse complement strand
GAGGTGCCGAGAGCGGTCGGGAAAAGCGCACGTCCGGCAATACCGATAAATACGGCAACCGCCAACGAAATAACAACCCAAACCATAGCAATTCTTCTTGAAGCCTTGAGATCCTTCTCACTGCGAACTGCCATAAATCTCAAGAGTACCTGAGGCATACCGAAGTAGCCTAATCCCCAAGCCATCATCGAAGCAACACTCAATGCACCGTAAGGCTTTGCAGCACCAAACATCGGTGCACCATCCGTAATACCTTGCACTGCTAAAGACGGGTCACTTTTTAATGCTTCAGTCGAAACATCAGCAATAGAGTTACCGGCAGCGTTCAACGGATCAGCAAGACCGAAGAACTCGAAAAATCCGGGGATTTCATTAGCATTGTCAACAATTTCTGCTAAACCGCCTGCTTTAAAAATACTTATGATTACAATAACCGTGAGAGCTACAAACATTACAACACCCTGCATAAAGTCCGAAGCACTTTCAGCCAAAAAACCGCCGAGAATGGTATAAACAAGCACGAATATAGCACCGATAATCATCATGGGAATATACTTTGTACCAAAAAGTGTTGAGAAAAGCTTACCGCAGGTAACAAAGCAGCTTGATGCGTAAACCGTAAAGAAAACAAGAATAAACAATGCAGCAATGCTGGTGATAACCTTTTTATTCTCTCTGAAACGGTTCGAGAAAAACTCCGGCAATGTAATCGAGTTGTTTGCTCTTATACTGTAACGGCGAAGTCTTTTTGAAACGATTAACCAGTTAAAATATGTACCGACAGCAAGACCGATAGCGGTCCAGGCAGCATCAGCCAAGCCGCACCAATAAGCAACACCGGGGAGACCCATTAAAAGCCAACCCGACATATCCGAAGCCTCGGCACTCATTGCGGTGACCCACGGACCTAACGAGCGTCCGCCTAAAAAGTAGTTTTCAGAGCTTTTATTTGCACGCTTTGCATACAAAAGTCCAATCACGATAACGACGGCCATATAGCCAATCATCGCAATAAGAATCTGTAATGTATTCTTATCCATTTTTACACTCCTTGTAAATAAATTTTAAACTTCAACAATATAAAAATTATATTACCACAACTTACCTCTTTTGTACAAGACTTTTTTGCATTAAAACGTTAAATTTTTTCAACTTATGCTTGATATCGGTAAAAAACTGTGCTAAAATACGTAGGAAATACTAAATTTTCCGGAGGAACGGCTATGTCAGGACATTCGAAATGGAGTACAATTAAAAGAAAGAAAGAAAAAACCGACCAGGCAAGAGCTAAGGTTTTCACACGTATAGGTCGCGAACTTGCAATGGCAGTTAAGGCCGGCGGACCCGACCCCGATAACAACAGTAAATTAAAGGACGTTATTGCAAAGGCCAAGGCCAACAACGTTCCTAACGATAATATTGACCGTATTATCAAAAAAGCTGCCGGTGAAGGCGGCGGTGCAGATTACGAATCCTTGATTTATGAGGGCTACGGTCCTTCAGGTATTGCCGTTATTGTTGAGGTTTTGACCGATAACCGTAACCGTACTGCCGGTGAAATGCGTCATTACTTTGACAAATGCGGCGGTAATATGGGACAGTCCGGCTCGGTTATGTTTATGTTTGAAAGAAAGGGCCTTATCGTTATTGAGGGCGAGGGCTTGGATGAAGATAAGGTTATGGAGGATGCTTTGGAGGCAGGTGCCGACGACTTTACCTTTGACGGTGACGTTTTTGAAATTTCCACCGACCCCAATTCGGTAGGTGCTGTAGCTGAGGCCTTAAGCGGAAAGGGTTATTCCTTTGTTTCGGCCGAGCCTGCTTATGTTCCTGCAACCACCTCGTCTATCGACGACCCCGATTTGGTAGTAAAAATGGAAAAGCTTTTGGATATGTTTGATGAAAACGAGGATGTACAGAACGTTTGGCATAACTGGGAAGCATCTGAAGAAGCTTAAACCGAAACTTGAATACCACTGCCTTTTGAGCAGTGGTATTTTTTAAAATGATACACATATGCTTTTATTATATATTGTAAGAACGGAGTGACTTTATGTTTAAGGAAATCAATGCAACCGAAATAAAGGACAACTTAATCGAGGCAATCTCAAAGGAATATATGCTGATTACCGCAGGAAACGACCAAGGTTACAATATGATGACGGCATCCTGGGGCTTTATGGGTGAAATGTGGGGCAGTGATTCCTGTATGTGTGTTGTCCGTCCTCAGCGGTATACCATGGAATTCATCAATAAATCCGATTGGTTCACCCTGTCGTTTTACGGTGACAACAAAGAAATTCACAAGATTTGCGGAAGCAAGTCAGGCCGTGATTGTGACAAAACCGCCTTAACCGGCTTGACGCCGATTTTTGACGGCGAGTCGGTGTACTTTGAAGAGGCGAGAATGGTAATCGTCTGCAAAAAGCAGTATGTTCAAGAAATGAAGGAGGAGTGCTTTACCGATAAGGAACCTCTTAAATGGTTCCCGAATAAGGACTTCCACTTCTCTATCTTCGGCAAAATTGAAAAGGTTTTGATTAGAAAATAATATAATTAACAAAGCAAAAAGCGGAGGCTGAAATTCAGCTTCCGCTTTTGCTGCCCCGACCGTATGCCAATTGAATAATTTCAGCATTTAGGCCCATAGGGGGCAAGAAAATTTTTGTATTATTATTCAATATAATTCATCGGTGAAACCGACTTGCCATTTTTGTAAAATTCTAGGTGAATATGCCGTTGCTCAACCGATTCACACGGAATAATTCCCACCGTACCGATTTGCTTGGAGGAATCTACAGTATCACCTTTTTTTACAAACGGCTGCTCATTTAAGCCGCAATATTTTGCAGTAATTCCATTGCCGTGGTCGATTTCTACCACCGAGCCAAGCATTGCATCGGTATAAACCTCGGTAACTATACCCTCACCTGCCGCAATGACCGGTGTGCCCTCGTTTGCCTCAAGGTCAACCGCCTTATGCAGACGCATATCGCACATTGTAACCGAATACTGCAGCTCGGTTTCGGAAAAATCCTTAGTAACCTTACCTAAGACCGGATTTACAAAAAAGGTTGCTACCGGAGCCGCAACCTGCTCGGTTTCAGGCTCGGACATAGTACCTGTGCTGATTTCAGACTTTTCGCCGTCATTTTTGTCCGTTTCGGTTTCACTCGACACGATTTCAGACTGTATCGGCGGAATTATGCCAATACTGTCAATTTTTGAGCCTGAGTTCAAGGGAAAGGTGCTGTTATTTTCCTTTTCGGCATTTAAAAGCCTCATTCCCTCGAGTCCGGACCAAGCGGCAACCCCTAAAGCAATCAAGCAGACACACAAAACGGCGTAAAATGCTTTGCCGTTAAGAAATCTTATGATTTTTGTATATTTTTTATTCCTTACCTTCATAACAATCTTCCTTTCAAATGTAATTTTACCCAAAAAAAGATATAATATTCATTTGTTAATAATTCTCTTTATGATTGTTAACGGGAAATTCACAGAAATTCCACACATTTTAAAAGTCTTTGCTGTACAATTAAAACAGTTCAGAAGAGGGCCGCACCTCTTAATGCAAATATTTTTGCGTGAACTGAACATTACTCTACCCTCCTCAAATAACCCTCGAAAAGAGCAAAAGGACTGCCTTTCCCTCGGCAGTCCTTTTGCTTTTTTGGTTGCTAAATTAAGACAAAAAATTACAAATGATTACATTTTTCATTATTGCTTGACAATCATTAAAATTGTGATAAAATTCTTATGTGGTAATATAATATTTTTACGGTGATAAATATGAAAGTTAAAAAATACAGCACGTTTTGGTTTTTGTTTTGTGCCATAGTGTATATGGAGCTTATTTTGAAGCTCTTTACCTGGGGCACATTTTTCGATATCGGTCTTTTGGTTATGCCGATTTTTTCGTTTATTGCGGCACTTTTACTGTCCTGCATCTTTTCAAGGGTGAAGCCTAATATTGCCAAACACATAACCACCGGCATTTTAGCGTTTTTGGTACTGATTTACGCGGCACAGATAATCTACCACGGTATTTTTTCGGGTACTTATTTTGAATTGAACTCGATTGTATCGGGCGGTATAGGTCAAATTACCGAGGGCGGGATTATAAACACCACAATAAAGGAAATTTTCAAAGGTCTGCCTGCAATTATCCTTTTGTCGGTACCGTTGGCGCTTTACAGTATATTTGGCCAAAAGAAATTAAAATACCGCAAAATGAAGTGGCAGGGTGTCGCACTTTTGGGGCTAACCGCAGTTTGTCTACACATTACGGTAACCCTTATAATTTCCCTTACCGGTCATCTTTCCTCGGTTCAATCGGGTGAGTTTACCGTGAATTTTGCAATGGGAAAATTCGGACTTTTGCGTACCGAAATGCTTGATATGAAGTATAATATTTTAGGTTTTGAGCAAAAAATGGAGGTTAAAAACGAGGCTCCTATTTTCGTTGAAACCATAACTCCTCCCACAGAGGTTGAAAAACCGATTGACACTTCACCAAATATTACGAATATTGATTTTGATGCCTTGAGTGCCAGCACCAACAATAAGCAGTTAAAGGCGTTAAACGAATATTTCAGTCAAAAAGAGCCTACGCTTAAAAATTACTATACCGGAATGTATAAGGGCTACAACCTTATTACCATTACCGCCGAAGGCTTTTCACATCTTGCAATCGACCCCGAATTGACACCGACTCTTTATAAAATGTCACAGGAGGGCTTTAAGTTTACCAATTTCTATACTCCTTGGCTCGGCTCCACCTCTGCCGGAGAGTATGCCGCCTGCACCGGTCTTTTGCCTAAATCAAGCTCGGAATCGTTCAAACGTTCGGGCGAGAATGCTCTGCCCTATGCCTTAGGCAATATGTTCCAAAGCATTGGCGTAGACAAAACCTTTGCATACCACAACCACACCTACACCTACTACAGCCGAGATAAAACCCACCCTACAATGGGCTATGATTATAAGGGCTGGGGTAACGGCATAGAGGAATATGTCAAGAAAAGATGGCCCGAAAGCGACCTTGAGATGATAACCGGCTCGACCAAGGATTATTTGAGTGACGACAAGCCGTTCCACGCCTATTATATGACGGTCAGCGGACATTTGCAGTATAGCTTTTCGGGAAACAGTATGTCTCACAAGAACCGCGACCTTGTAAAGCACCTGGACTGTTCCGACACCTTAAAGGCTTACTATGCCTGCAATATTGAGCTTGACCGCGCTATGGAACAACTGCTAAAAGACCTTAATGACGCCGGTGTTGCGGATAAAACAGTTATTACCATAACACCCGACCATTACCCCTACGGCTTAGAGCAGGACGGCGGTGACAAGTATTCGGTCTGGCGTGAGCTTTTGGGGCACGACGTTGACACTACCTTTGAATTATACAAAAGCAGCTTTATTCTTTACTGCCAGGGCACGAAAGACGCTCCTACAGTTGATAAGCCCTGCTCGTCGGTAGATGTTCTGCCTACCATTCTGAATCTTTTCGGTTTTGAATACGATTCGCGCTTGCTTACGGGCGTAGATATAATGTCAACCACCGACTGTATTGCTCAGCTTCACGACCGTTCATTTGTCACAAGTATGGGTAAGTACAACGCAAAAACCAAGGAATTTACCCTGCACGAGGGTAAGAGCTTTGCCTCACCTGAAGCACAGGAGACCTATGTAAAGCAGGTTAAGGATATCGTGTCCAACCGCTTCAGAATGGCTGCAGGTATTTATACAAATAACTATTATAAACACGTTTTCGGCAATAAGTAACAATTCATGCAAACAATAAAGCCGCTCAAGAAAATCTTGAGCGGCTTTAAATTTTATTTAACTTAACTAACTACCCAGGTATCGGGAACATCTCCGCCTGCAAGATAAATCTCAAGGCATTTAATAATGTCCTCTACACTGGATTTAACAACCTCACCTAACGGTGTGCCGTCAACCCATGCAGTATAGTGATAAACATCATCAGTAGCTTCGGTAAACTCTACAAGCTTACTTCCGCCCTCAATATAGTTATACTTTACCGTCAGCACCGGGTCGGTATACTCCTGCTCAAGCACGTATTCGGTAAGGGATAACATCAAAATACGCTGATAAAGAATCTTAAACGAAAGAGTATTCATCTCGGTTGAGCCTTTTTTGACAACGGTGTCATAAACACTTGTTTCGCCCTCACGCAATGTATGCTTTAAGTCAAACTTGTGAGTGCCGGTTTTGTCGGTCATTTCTAAACTCTTAATGGTATAAATATCCTCAAGGATAAATCCTTCATTAAACATTTTAGTAACATCGTTTGACGCATTCATCAGAAAATCAAAGCTCTCAGCCGGAACGCCGAAAATCTGCGGTTTTCCTTCAATCATAACCGACCTTGTTTGTGAATCGGTACCCTGACCGACAATTCCGCCAATCATCAGCTTATAGCTGTATTTACCAAGTTTAAACTCAATTACCGCCTTAGGACTCTTAATATTATAAGCTTCCCTGTCCTTTTCAGTCGAGGTGTAAGAGAACATTGCAGTAGCCTCTAAGCCGTTTTCAGCAAGACTTATCATTTCAGTAATAAATTCATTATCGGCAGGACGGCGGTAGGGCGCCACCATAAGATACGGCATATAGTCGGCAGAGGCACCTGTAGCAAGCTTAAAGTCATATACCTTGCCGCCAAAAGCGTCACCTGAAAGCTTAATTGAATCATAACGGGCCAAAGCACCGGAGTTATCATTATAATACGACTTTATATCATCGGTCTTTACGATCGGGTCAATAACGGTCGGCTCAGCAAACTCCTTGGTTGTGCAAATAAAGTGCTTAGCATATTCAGCCTCGACCAAATAAATTGTATCTGAAAGACTGGTCAAAAAATAAAACGCATCGCCGCCGGCAACCGAACTGCCAAGCTTTATGGTAAGCGTTTCGGTCGCGTCGTTGAACTTAACTACACAACCGGCGGTAAGCTTATCGGTTATACCGTAATATTGATGGTACTCTTCAACACTTTCGAAGGTGTTTTCCATCTTTCTAAAGCCCTGGATATTAAGACATTCCTGAATTTTTTCACTGATTAAGTTCGAAACCGTAAGCTTAGTATCCAAGTCCTTAACGCACCAATTAATATTGTAATCATAGGTCTTTTTATTGCTTGATGAAGTCGAGCTCGAGGACGAGGTATTCTCCTTCTTTTCAGCCTTTATATACTCAGGAAGGCAGGTAAACTCCTCCAAATTATTTACAAAGTAAACCGACTGGATATTAGATTCAACCTCTATATCTTTGCCGCCAATGCTTACAATTGACGGCTTAATAAGGTCGGAAAACTTTAAAATATCAAACCGTTCCTCCTCAGCAACCGAAACTGTCGAGCTTGACCTCTCGGGCAGCATATTCTTAACCAAGAATATGCTGCCGATAATAGCACCGCAAAGCAAAGCCGCAACCGAACATATAACAATACGCTTTATATTGCCTTTTTTTGCCGGCTTTTTAGTGTTATAAATATGCTTTACAAATATTGTTGACTGAGGCTCCTCACCGGACTTAGGCTCTGTATTTTCTAAGGTCGGGATACTCTCTTGAGGCTCGGTCAACCTATCCTTTTCGGGGAAATCACTCATTTTCTCTTTCTCCTGAACCAAACTGCAACGCCTGTCGCGATAACTGCAACCGGAACTACTCCCATAAATATCCACTTCATGGTTCTGACCTTTTTCTCGTTTACATTTGATGAATAATCCTCAATTTTTATGGTCTTAGGAACAAAGCTGAAGGCTGAATCAGCAGTGCCGACCGCCTGCTTGAAGGTTGTAAGTGTAATATCCATATTGGCAACGTTATTCTGATTGTAATCATCCGAAATCACATTGGTCGATGCAAACGCAACAACGTGGCTTCTCACATATTTCTTTTCATAAATTTCCTCATCATATGCGAATATACCGGTAGGGAATTTAAAGGTCTGGGCATCATTTGCAGGCTTCCAATCCTTATTGGCACCAAGCGGCATCAATGCTGTTTTTGCAAAGCTTGCTGTACGCATAATAACATGTGTAGCACGGGTATAGGTAGCAGTTGAACTGGTAGGCCAAAGCTGCTTCATATAAACCATATTATCCAAGAAACAGTACTTTTTCGTTTCCGCTGTGCCCTTGGTATAATCGGTCT
>CAJGBX010000059.1 GCA_904501685.1 Clostridiaceae bacterium | reverse complement strand
TGTGCACCGTCGGCAGGGTAAATACCGCAGAAAACAACCGGATTAACCTTGCGGTAGCCCGAAAGCGGCTCTGAAGCGGGGTTGGCGGCATCGGTTAAGGTATCGCCGACGCGGGCATCGGCGACATTTTTAATAGCGGCGGCAATATAACCGACCTCGCCTGCTTTTAAGCAGTCGCAAGGGGTCATAATATTAGCACGCTTACGACCGACCTCAACAACCTGAAATTCGGCACCGGTAGCCATCATACGAATGGTCTGTCCCGGTCTTACCTCACCCTGCACAACCCTGAAATAAACAATAACGCCCTTATAAGGGTCATAATAAGAGTCGAAAATCAAGGCTTTTAAAGGCTTTTTGTCGTCACCTGTCGGGGGCGGAATAAGCTTAACTATTTTTTCCAGAACCTCGGGTATGTTTATGTCGTTTTTAGCCGAAATAAGCGGTGCCTCTGAGGCATCTATACCGATAATATCTTCAATATCGTGTCTGATACGCTCGGGGTCGGCACTCGGCAGGTCGATTTTATTGATTACCGGCAGCAGCTCTAACCCGTGGTCAACCGCCAAATAGGTGTTGGCCAAGGTCTGTGCCTCAATGCCCTGCGATGCATCAACTATCAAGATTGCACCCTCGCAGGCGGCAAGCGAGCGTGACACCTCATAATTAAAGTCAACGTGACCGGGGGTGTCAATCAAATTAAACTCATACTCCAAGCCGTCTTCTGCCTCGTAATAAAGCGTAACCGCGTGCGATTTAATGGTAATTCCGCGTTCACGCTCAAGGTCCATACTGTCTAACAGCTGGTCCTCCATTTCACGCTCCGAAACCGTCTTGGTATGCTCCAAAAGGCGGTCGGCAAGGGTAGACTTTCCGTGGTCGATATGAGCAATAATGCAAAAATTTCTGATTCGTTCCTGTGGTATAGCCATAGTAACTCCGTAATATAAATTTTTTAATATTTTATACTATTGTAAAAAATATTACAACTGTTATTTTAAAAAAAGCGTTAATTTTCGCGTTCCTCGTTTTTGTCGAGCATATCCTCAGGCAGGATAGCCTCGTCTGAAAGGTTGGCAATCCCAAACCGTCGGTTTTGGTTTTTCTTGAATTTCTCACGCCTTTTGTCTAATGCCTTGGCAATTCTCGGCACAAGCAGGGTGATTACTGCAATCAGTGCCATAAAGAACACCCATCCGCCGATAAATTTCAAGTATTCCAGCATACAAGGTCCCCTTAATCGGCCAAAATTTCGGCAATAATATCCGAAAATTCGACAGGATTTTCAATCGGCAGGCCTGCAATAAGACGTGCATTGCAGTGTAAAACCTTGGCAATCTTTTGTGCCTTTTCCTTGTCGGTTTCGAAGGCTGATTTAAGTGCCTTGAAAACGGCGTGGTCGGGATTTAATTCAAGCACCTTTTCTGCCTTGGGCTTTGGATTACCGTCGTCCGGCATAAGCGAAAAATATTTTTCCATTTCCAAGGTAACCGGACCTAAGACAGAAATGAACACCGGCTTGGATTTAAGCTTCTCGGAAATCACGCAGGAGGCAATTTCGTCACCGATTGCTGCCTTCACAAACTCGCAAAGCTCCTTATTGGTTTCGCGGGTTTCCTCTAATGCCTTTTTCTCATCCTCTGAAACGAGTCCCGAATCCTCGGCGTCAACCGACTTGAACTCTTTTTCCTGGAATTTGCCGATACCCGAAATAACAAATTCGTCAACATCGTCGGTCAAATAAAGGATTTCATAGCCTTTATCACGGCAAAGCTCAGCCTGAGGCAGCTGAGAAATCTTCTCGGCCGATTCACCGCTTAAATAATAGATGTACTGCTGATTTTCGGGCATTCTTAAAACATAATCCTTAAGCGAGGTCAAGCCGTTGTTCAAGGATGAACGGAAAACGAGCAGGTCGATTACAGCATCCTTATAAATACCGTAATCACTCACTACACCGTACTTAATCTGAATACCGAAGTTCTTCCAGAATTCAGCATATTTTTCCGGTTCGTTGTCCATTGTCTTTTTAAGCTCAGACTTGATTTTCTTTTCAATTCCGCCTGCAATAACCTTAAGCTGACGGTCGTTCTGCAGTAATTCGCGTGAAATATTCAAGGACAAATCGGCAGTATCGACAACACCCTTGACAAAGCGGAAATGGTCGGGCAACAATTGCTCGCACTTATCCATAATAAGAACACCCGAGGAATATAACTGCAGGCCTTTTTCGAAGTCCTTGGTAAAGTAGCCGTAGGGCACCTTAGAGGGTACAAAAAGCATAGCCTTATAGGACACAAGACCGTCGGCATTCTGGCGAATGGTCAGTAACGGGTCACTGAAATCCATAAACTTTGACTTATAGTACTCGGCACAGTCCTCGTCCGAGGCCTCCGACTTAGGTCTTGCCCAAATCGGCACCATACTGTTTAAGGTTTTGATTTCACGTACCTTTTCGTACTTCGGCTCTTCGCCCTCAGGTGCGGTATTCTTGGTTGTTTCGACCTCCATTTTAATGGGGTAACGGATATAGTCGGAATACTGCTTGATAAGTCCCTCAATAGTATACCTTTCAAGGAACTGCGAGTACTTTTCTTCGTCCGAATCGGGCTTAATGCTCATAATAATATCGGTACCAAAGGTGTCCTTCTGGCATTCCTCAACGGTGTAGCCGTCACAGCCCTCGCTGGTCCATTTTAAGCTTGTGTCGGAATTGTATTTTCGGGTGATTACGGTGACCTTGTCGGCTACCATAAAGGCCGAGTAAAAGCCCACACCGAACTGACCGATAATGTCGGCATCCTCGGTATTATCTAATTGGCTTTTAAAGGCTAATGAACCGCTTTTTGCGATTGTGCCTAAGTTTTCCTCTAATTCCTTTTCGTCCATACCGATGCCGTTATCTGATACGGTTAAGGTGTGGTTTTCCTTATCGACCGAGATAAAAATACCTAAATCGGCAGACCTTTCACGCACGCTTTCGTCGGTCAGCGAAATATAGTGAAGCTTATCCACAGCGTCGCTGGCATTCGAGATGATTTCACGAAGGAAAATATCCCGATTGGTGTAGATTGAATTAATCATTAAGTCAAGCAAACGCTTGGACTCGGCTTTAAAGCTCTTTTTTCTCATTTTTAAGACCTCTTTTTGTATTATAATACCTCTCGGTAGTAAAGACCTCTTGTAAATTCGGTATCAGGTGCGGCATTTTTACGTAAGGCCGCCAAAACCTCGGCTACACGCGAAGGTGTCTCGTCGGTAAACATCAAGACCTCAAAATCCAAGCCCGACAGCTCCTTTTTTCGGTCGAAAAGCCAAAGCGGACGCGAGTTGAAAATTTCCGAAAATTCACCCCGGCACATTATAGGGAACTCAATTCCCTTGCGGTCGGTTATTGCACAGTGGCCGTCACAAGATTTACAACCGCCGCCGTTTTTGTTGGGACAATTCCTGACCAGCATTAAGGGTAATCTGCCGTAGGAAATAATGCCCTTGGGTATATTTCCTGTGCAGCTGACCGCATCTTTCAGCGACATTTCAAATGAAAGCACCGTAGCAGCCATACCTAAATCGGACACTGCCTTAACGCTTTCGGTGTTAAACACGTTTAACCCGAAGCCGCCGACCGTCGGCAGGCAGGCCTTACTAGCAAGGTTTATACCTGCTAAATTTCCGCAAACCGCCGCCTTGACGCCGTTTTCCTTAGCCGAACGCAGCTGTTGCAATATGCGGTCAGTGTTGTGCAAAATCCCTCTCGGGATATCGGCTAAAACCGGAATTTCAGCCGACAAACTAAGTTTTGAAAAGTCGGTTTCCAACGGTAAAATCACCGCCGAAATTCCACTTAAATCATCAGGAATTTGGCCGGCATTACTAAAATACGCCACCGATTTTAGCGTAACGCTCTTATGCGCGGCTCTTTCGACTGAAAATTCATCGACAGTGTTGTTCTTTGATGCTCTGCCGTCGTATGAGGCACGCTTTTCGGTCAAAAGGTCGATAGCCTTTCGCCGCATCTCGTTCAAAACGGCACCGCTTACCGAAAGACCGCCGTCAATATCACAGCTGACCTCGGTCATAATATACGGTGTACCGCCGCATTTTTTTAGCTTTTCGGTGACAAATTGAGCATCTGTTTCACGTTTTACTGCCATCTCGGGCAGTTCGCCCACAGTTGTAACCGTGTTGCCATCAAAATCCCTGACGGTTAATGTCACAGGATTTCCTTTCTTGATTTTAATTTCCGACGTAAGATTTACACGTCCGATTTCTCTGCGGTAAAGCTCGTGAGCCGAGCTTATCATTTTCTCGGAAAGACGTTCGTCACTGTCGGTACGAACGCCGAACATATCTTTGCCTAAAGCATTGTTATAATATCCGTCGGTATGACCTGAGCGTGAAAAAATACCCGAAAGAAGCGTTCTGATTTCAACCGGAATCGGTTTATTCTCAGCTGCCGATTTTACCGCCGTTACGGCTGCGGCAACGTACTCGGGACGCTTCATCCGTCCCTCTATTTTAAATGAGGTAACCCCCATATCACGCATTTCGGCAATGTGCTCAATATAGCTCATATCCCGAAGACTTAAATCGTGACCGGTACCGCCCGGTATCCCGAACGGCAAACGGCAGGGTTGAGCGCATAAGCCTCGGTTACCGCTTCGTCCGCCCAATATACTGCTTAAATAGCACTGTCCCGAAAGGCACATACACAATGCGCCGTGAACAAAGGCTTCAACCTCAAGGTCTAATTCCTTGGCCTTTTGACACAAGGCTTTCAAGGAATCCTTGTCCATTTCACGAGCCACAACTACACGCGAAACACCCATTTCCTTTAAAAGCAGAAGCGCATCGGCAGAGTGTACCGACATTTGAGTAGATGCGTGAATCGTCATATTGGGTAAATGCTTTTTGAGTAGCCTTACTAAGCCTAAATCCTGAACAATAAGCGCATCAATTCCGCATTCTGCCGCCATTAAGGCTGTGTTTAAAGCCTCGGCCAGCTCGCCGTCACCTAAAAGCGTATTAAGGGTGAGATAGGTCTTAACCCCTCTCACTCTTGCAAACGCGGCGCATTGCCGCATATCTTCGGCTGTAAAGTTTTTGGCGTTACGGCGGGCGTTAAAGTTTCCCCAACCGAAATATACCGCATCGGCGCCCGACAAAACGGCGGCATGAAAGCTATCCACACCGCCTGCAGGAGCAAGAACCTCAATCATAATGCACTTTTGCCTATTCTTAAGGCACGGTTTTCGCGGTTAAGACGCTCGATTTCACGGCGTGCACCGTCGATTTCCAATCTGGCACAGGCCAAATCCTCCGAAATGCCCTTCAATTCAGCCTTGGCCTCCTCGGCAGCGGCAATAGCCTTTTTGGCATTGTCACAATACTCTAAGGCGGCTAAAATTGCTACCATAGCGGTCGAAAGATACGGATTACTGCGAGCTAATGAATCAAGCTTGTGGTTAAGCTCGTCCCCGATTTTACGGACATAAGTTTCCTCGTCCTCGGACGCTATGATGTAATCAATACCACCAACGGTAATTCGGATTTTATTTGCCATATTCTGCACCCCTATAATAAAACATAATATATCTAGTCTATTTTACACTATCTTCAAAAAATAATAAAGATATTTTGTGAATTTTTTTGCCGAAATTCATCAATTTCAGTGTAATTTTCAAAAATCCATCATAAGCAACGTGCAATAGAACTAAATTTTTTATATTTTACCACACAGAATCTTTTTCGTCAAATTTTAGTTATCATTTAGCAAATACAATATTTATCTTCGTTTTCAAGCATACACAACAATTCAGCAGGGGATACACCGTGTGTTATCAGAAATCTGTATTCTTCGGGTATTTTTGCGGCATATTTTCTCTCGTCAAGTCCTCTGCCGCCTTGCCCGTACAGTACCCCTGCAGTCACTGCACCCTCAGGTGCAAAACAGACTGTGCAGTCGGCAAGACGCGAACGGCTGTCGGTGATTTCGGGACAAATGCCGGTGGCAGTCAACCAAATTCGACATAATTCGTCAATTTCTTTGTCGGTAACAATAACCGTTTCCTCGGCGTGTGCAATAAGACGGGGTAAAAGCTCGGCTTCAAGACGGTGCCCGTAAGGGTCAAGTATGCCGATTTTAAGTCCGCAGCCGTTATATTGAAGGCAGTGCTCGGCAAACTCCGAAAACAAAAGATTTGTCTTAAAATCGGTACAGTCAAACGGCAAAATTCCGCATTTTTTGACGTTTTCAGCAAAAATTACTTCGCCGTTGTACCGCTTCAGCACTTTACTTAGTCGGCGGCGGCTGACCCGAAAGCCTACCGAAATCACACCGGCTTTACCTACCTGTTTCTCATATATTTTGTTGCGGGCTTTGCAGTTTTCGTCATAAATTACCGTAGCAAACATACTCTCACCTCTACAATTAAAATTTATGTGTTGCCTATATAGTTGATACAAAAATTGGTTGCTATTTTATAAAAAGCAAAAAAACTGTCCGAATTGTGTAATTCTGTAACAATTTTTCTTGCAAAAAGAGAGCATAGATGGTAATATAGAATTGTATATTTATATGCGTTTGCGTTTGTAAATGCATTTTTTGAAAGGAAGCTTAAAAAATGAGCCATATTAACACCAAATGTGTTCAGGAGGGCTATGAGCCTAAAAGCGGCGAACCTCGTGTTTTGCCGATTTACCAGAGCACTACTTTTAAATATGAGGACGCCGAAACCTTAGGCGATTTGTTTGATTTTAATGCCTCGGGGCACTTTTATACACGCCTGAGCAATCCGACCGTTGAGGCGGTTGAGAAAAAGATTGCCGCTTTAGAGGGCGGTGTCGGTGCAATGCTTTGCTCGTCGGGTCAGGGCGCTACTACTGCCGCTATTCTGACCGTATGCTCGGCAGGTGACCATATTGTTTCGTCAAGCTCAATTTACGGCGGTTCGTTCAATCTTTTGAACATCACCTTACGCAAGTTGGGTATTGATACCACCTTTATAGCACCCGATGCCAAGCCTGAAGAGATTGAGGCGGCTATTCGTCCCGAAACCAAGCTTTTGTTCGGTGAAACGGTGGCAAATCCTGCCCTGACTGTATTGGATATTGAAGTCTGGGCTGAGGTTGCGCACAAAAATCAGATGCCCTTGTTTGTTGATAATACCTTCCCGTCTCCGGTGAACTGCCGACCTTTTGAGTGGGGTGCGGATATTGTTTTGCATTCGACCTCGAAGTATATGGACGGTCACGCAATGGCATTAGGCGGCTGCGTGGTTGACTCGGGTAAGTTTGATTGGACTGCTTCTGAGAGGTTTAAGGCATTTTGTTCGCCTGACGAATCTTACCACGGTCTTAAATACCCCGAAAAGTTCGGTGCCGCCGCATTTATTGCAAAGGCCCGCGCACAGCTGATGAGAGATGTCGGTATGATGATGTCGCCGATGAATGCGTTTTTGCTTAATGTCGGTCTTGAAACCTTGCATTTAAGAATGCCGGCTCATTGCTCTAATGCACAAAAGGTAGCCGAGTTTTTGGAGTCTAATCCCAAAATCGCTTGGGTAAATTTCCCCGGTCTTCGGTCTAATAAATACTATGGCTTGGCAGAAAAATATATGCCGAACGGCACCTGCGGTGTCATTTCATTCGGTATTAAGGGCGGAAGAGCCGCTGCCGGAAAGTTTATGGAAAGCGTAAAATTAGCTGCTCCCGTAATTCACGTTGCCGATGCAAGAACCTGCGTTTTACACCCTGCATCGACTACTCACCGTCAGCTGTCCGACCAACAGTTGATTGACTGCGGTGTGACACCCGACCTTATCAGAATGTCGGTCGGTATCGAGCACGTTGACGATATTATTGCCGATATTAGCCAGGCGCTTGAAAAGTGTCTTTGATTATAATGAAATAGGTTAGGCGAAACAATCCTGTTTCGCCTAACTACAATCATTATTAACCTAAATTTCGGATAAAAAAGGAGGGATACCTACGGTTGACCTGCATACACATATTTTACCGGGTGTAGACGATGGTGCCGAGGACACTGCCGAGGCATTGAAAATGCTTGAAATAGCAAGTTCAAACGGCACAACACATATCGTACTTACACCGCATTACTTAACAAATGACCACAGCTTCAAAAAATTTAATAAGCAGGCACTCGAGTCAAGGTTTGAGAGCTTTTCGCTTGAGGCAAAGCAGATGTATCCCGAGCTTAATTTATACCTGGGTGC
>CAJGBX010000058.1 GCA_904501685.1 Clostridiaceae bacterium | reverse complement strand
GTGTCTACCTTTTGTAGGAATATCAGTATTTTGTGGACTTATAGTAAAATTAGTTTTATGGCTAAAAACAAGAATGTCCAAAGACGATTATAGTTATTCGGAAAACTCAGAGGATTAATTATGAAAAAGCACTTCTACAACTTTTTTATCAGTATAAATTATTGGTGTTTTTTAATATTATTGTGATAATTAGTGCTGTTTTATCTTCAGTAATGGGAGATATATATGTTGTGCAAAATGAAGTGCTCTTATATAATTTGCATTCTATATTTGTTTTGCGAATACTTCCCGTGTATTCATTATTGTATGGAATTGTATCATATGCGATTTATAAAAAAATACGGTATCCGCAATTTTTATTTTTAACAACTTTAGTATTGGGTTTCTTGTTTGCTGAATTAATTTCTTTTGATATAAGCGGATTGATTGTTGGTTTTTTTCTCTTAACTCCCTGCTATATGGTTGTTTCATTTATCGGAATTGCAGTGATATTAATACCATTCAAATTGATTAATGAACTTAAAGAAAATAAATAGTTTATCTACAGTATGTTTTATTTGACATTTTGAGGTTTAGTTATGAAAAATAGGTTTTCAAATCATTATAGTAAACATAAAATTTGCTATATTACAAGTGTTGCTATAGTGGTAGGCATATTTTTATCTACTTACTTTTCGGAATTGTTTGAGATCGGTATTTTTAACTTTAGCGATATATATTTACTATTAATTATTCCAATATGTTCAATTTATTATGGTATCGTTACTTATATCAAAGTAAGAAAAATATGGATTCCCCAACTTATATTTTTTATTATATTTATTTTAGGATATTTATTATTAACTTTTTCATTAAATGGCAGTTTTAAAAAAACAGGAGGAATTTTTATACTATGTATATATCCATTAGTTTTTTCGCTATTTAGTACGATAGTAACAGCATTTATTTTAAAAATTAATAAATTCACTAAATAATAGCAATTTGAATTTGAAAACCTAGAGCCAAGGGGACGGTTCTGCGTCTTGATAAATCATAAACACTAAAACACAGGGGATGCAAGGACACATAGAACCGTCTCCTTGTGTTCTACCTAATATTTAAAAAGTATATTTAATGCAATGAGAGGTTGCTATGAATAAGGTTATCCGATTAGTTAAATGTGTGTTTGGCTTGATATCGGGGTATTTTTTGATTCCGGTATTATATTTAGGGTTTATGTTAGCAACTAATTCTACAAAAGGATGGAACGTGAAAAATGAAGACGGATTATTATTTGTTCCTATAGGTATAATTTTGTTGATTATATCACTTTTGATTGTTATTAATTATATTATCTGTTTGTTTTCAGCTGTAAAAAATAAAAACCGTTTAGGATATTTATTTTTCAGTTCATATTTTCTTGGAATAATTGTTTATTTAGTAAATTGGTTTTTTAGTTAAGAACACAGGTGACGATTCCCTTGTGTTATGGATGTTTGAGGCGTATTAATTTTAGGAGATAGCGTTTATGAAAAAGAAGCTTATTGTTTTAATTATTGCTATAATTGTATTGTCATTGGTGGGTGCATTACTGTTTTTCTTTTACGGTGATGATAATGTTGAAGAGTATTTTGGACAAGAAATTGAATTTTCTCAAATGCCCGGTGCAACCGTTACTTCTGACACGAATCTCGAGTACAATGTTGATGAATTGAATTCGCAACTTCCTAAAAACACAAAATATTCTGTTTTATATAATCCCATACTTACCGATTATAAAATAGTATCTCAGTTTGGCTTTAATATTGATGATTATTCTCTATGGAATGACGGCCGGCGTTCGTATTCAGCTGACGGGCCGGATAAAGAGAAATGGCTTATAATCGATAAATACGGAAGTTTTTCGTATACAACCGGGGTGGGAAGTACAAATTTTGAAATGCCGTTAAGTGACAAGGAATGTTATAATATAGCTAAAAAATATCTGCAAGAGCAGGGTTTGTACAGTAAAAGACTAGGTAAAGAAATATCCTATAATAAAACGGAATTGTATAGCCTGTCTGAAGGCAGTAAAATCACAGCGGTTGGTATAAACTTTTTGGTGGACAATACATACGGTAATGCTCGTATAATGGTTGAAGTTAACGGCAATGGGGAAGTTACTTCTGTTACTTATAACTTAAGAGAGTACGCCGGCAATAAAACAGTTAAACTGATATCGGTTCAAGAGGCTATTGAACGCTTTAAAGAAGGAAAAGCATATATAGATGTGGAAAATCCGTCTTCCAATTTGAAATTTGAAAAAGTAACCGTACAATATTGGGGACAGGAAAGACATGAGGATAATCTTTTTGTTCAGCCTGTATATTATTTTGAGGGAACATCAACTACAACCGGCGGTAAAACCGAACCGTTTTCAATAACGGTTCAGGCAAATAAATATTGATTGACAATTATAAAATAAGAGAAAAACGCACGGCTTTGTTGTGTTGACAAATCAGATAAATGAAAAAGTGGAACGGTTGGTGTAAAAACCAACCGTTTTGTTTTGCTATAAAACCGGTGTTTTACTGTGGGAGAATAAATATTTACAATTTTGTTATTGTAAAATGCCGTAAAATTTAGTACAATGGTAAATGTAAAGATAAAATAGGCTCGTTATGGGCTTTGTGAAAGGATTTTATTTTATGAGTTTTAATCAGTTAGATAAGCCGCAAAACGGCGAGCAGACAGCAATAATGCATACAACCTTGGGTGATATTTCAATCCGTCTTTTTGGTGACAAGGTTCCTCGCACTGTGGAAAATTTTGTAACTCACTCAAAAAACGGTTATTATGACGGTCTTATTTTCCACCGCGTTATTAAAGATTTTATGATTCAGGGCGGTGACCCAACCGGTACCGGCTGCGGCGGTGAAAGTATTTACGGCGAAAAGTTTGCTGATGAATTTCATCCCGAGCTTCATAACATACGCGGTGCTTTGTCAATGGCAAACGCAGGACCCAATACTAACGGAAGTCAGTTCTTTATCGTTGAAGCCTCCCAGGTGCCCGAGGGTATGCTTGAACAGATGCGTGGCTTGACCGACCAAGGCTTTCCCGAAAACACCGTTAAAGCTTACAGTGAGGTTGGCGGTACACCTTGGCTTGATTTCAGACATTCTGTTTTCGGTCAGGTGTTTGAGGGTATAGAGGTTGTTGAAAAAATAGCCTCGGTCAAAACCAATGGTGCAGACAAGCCCTTAGAGGATGTTAAGATTATTTCAATTGAAATTTTATAATTTTAGAGGTGCTTTTATGAAAAAAATATTAGCTTTATTAATGTGTTTTTGCTTAATTTTCGGTCTTACTGCCTGCGGTGGTGACAGTGATAAGGATGCTTCCGGCGCTCAAAATACAACTATGGGAAAATTGCCTGAGAATCCTCCTCTGAAGCCTGAATTTGTTGCAGTCGGCCAAAACGGTTCAAGAACTGATGACCCGGTAGGCTTTCAGCTTGAATTGCCGAAGGTCGGTGATGAAATAGCTGTTTTAGAAACAAGTATGGGTAATATGTATATCCGTCTTTTCCCTGAAAGTGCACCGATTACCGTTGCAAACTTTAAGGGGTTGGTATCGGCAGGATATTATAACGGTATCACCTTCCATAGAGTTGTCAAGGACTTTGTGATCCAGGGCGGTGACCCTAAGGGGAACGGTTCCGGAGGCGAATCGGTCTGGGGCGGTGAATTCCAGGACGAATTTAATGCCAATCTTCTGAATATCAGAGGCTCGCTTTCAATGGCAAATGCGGGACTTAACACCAACGGAAGTCAGTTCTTTATCAACCAAAATTCCCAGCCGGTTTCCAAACTCTACTTTAATAATTACAGCACGATTTATAATCAGCTTGAGGCGGCAAACGGCGATGATTTGAGAGCACAATACGAAAATAATAAGGCTCAGTTTCCTGAATATGCTGATGCAGAGGCCTATGTTAAAGCTGTAATCGACCAGTATATCGTAACGGTAAAAGGTATGATTTTGAGTGATTTGGTTTCGGATGAGGCTTGGGAAATTTATAGGAATTGCGGCGGCAATATAAACCTTGACGGCGCATTCAAGGGTGGCTTCGGCGGACATTCAGTTTTCGGTCAGGTGTTTAAGGGTATCAGTGTGCTTGATGCTATTGCAGGAGTACAGGTTAATCCGGAAAATGATAAGCCGTTGACTGATGTTACCATTAATAAAGCATATTTAACAACGGTTACCGACGAGATTTTAGCCGGAGCAGATCCGGTTGAAAATAAGGCACCTGAGGGTGTTGTAATTCCGTAATATTTTAATTTAAGTCTCTGCTATATTTATAGCTGATGGAGGTCAAACTATGAAAGGTATTATTCTTGCAGGCGGCTCGGGAACACGTCTTTATCCGCTTACAATGGTCACTTCAAAGCAGCTTTTACCGGTTTACGATAAGCCGATGATTTATTATCCGCTTTCGGCATTAATGCTTGCCGGTATACGTGATATTCTTATTATCTCAACCCCTACCGACTTGCCGAATTTTGAAAGACTTTTAGGCGATGGCTCTGACTACGGTATTAACCTTTCCTATAAGGTTCAGCCTTCGCCGGACGGCTTGGCTCAGGCCTTTTTAATCGGTGAAGAATTTATTGCAGGGGATAGCTGCGCAATGGTTTTGGGTGATAATATTTTCTACGGTCACGGCTTCCAAAAAACCTTAAAGCAGGCTGCAGCTAAGCAAAACGGTGCAACCGTTTTCGGATATTATGTTACCGATCCCGAACGCTTTGGTATTGTTGAGTTTGACGGTAACGGCAAGGCAATTTCAATTGAGGAAAAGCCACAGCATCCTAAGTCAAACTACTGTGTAACCGGTCTTTATTTTTACGATAACCGCGTTTGTGATTTTGCAAAAAAAATAAAGCCTTCAAAGCGTGGCGAATTGGAAATTACCGATTTAAACCGTATGTATCTGGAGGAAGGCTCGCTTGACGTTATAACCTTGGGACGTGGCTTTGCTTGGCTGGATACAGGTACTGTAGATGCCTTGAATGAGGCTTCTGAGTTTGTTAAGGTTATTGAAAGCCGCCAGTCTGTAAAGATTGCCGCAATTGAGGAAATTGCTTACGAAAACGGTTGGATTACCAAAGAAAAGCTATTGGAATCGGCCGCACGTTACGGTAAATCTCCTTACGGTGCTCATCTTAAGAATGCAGCTGACGGTAAATTTAAGCACTAATGCCTAAAATAAGTGTAATCCTTTGTGCCTATAACGCCGAAAGGTATTTAGAGGCTGCCGCAAGGTCGGTTTTAGACCAAACGCTAAAGGATTTGGAATTGATTATTGTGGACGACGGCTCGTGTGATTTAACGCCTGCCGTCGCATCACAGTTAGCCGCCGGTGACTCAAGAGTACGGGTGGTAAATATCGAAAACGGCGGGCTTGCTAACGCACGAAATGTCGGTTTGAGCTATGCTAAAGGTGATTATATTGCCTTTTTTGATGCTGATGATACGGCTGACCTTGATTGCTATGAGGTAATGCTTAACGCAATTGAGGTTGACGGCAGTGATTTGTGTATTGCCGGGTATTATCACGATACTGTCACGAAAAACGGTGGCATAAGCACCGTTAAGGTGTCGGAGCCTGAAGCTAAATACCGCACACGTGAGGATTTGTTTGAGGGGCTTGTTGGCTTAAAGTCAAAATTCATTTTGGATGCCGGTTGGAATAAGCTTTACCGACGTTCGG
Organism: Clostridiaceae bacterium; assembly: GCA_904501685.1. Classification (GTDB taxonomy): domain Bacteria; phylum Bacillota; class Clostridia; order Oscillospirales; family Acutalibacteraceae; genus UMGS172. Next base: position 2,622 of record CAJGBX010000058.1, on the reverse strand, counting down.
TTTTGGCTGAAAACAGCCTGAAATTTCCGTTGGGTGAGCTGTTTGAGGATACGGCATTTGTACTCTCGTTTTTGAATATTTCCTGTAGGGTCACTGTGCTTGACAGATGTTTCTATCACTATATGCAAAGACCTTCTGGCAGTATTACAAGGTCGTATAATCCACGTAAGCTGGGTGACCTTAAAAAGCGCGCCTTAGAGCTGAAGAATTTTTGCCTTAAGGCTGACAGCAGGGTAAAAGGATTCTGTGACCTTTATTATATTAAAAATGTGTATTCGGCGTTGGCAAACTCATTTGACGATAAAGAAATGACTAAAGCTTTCCGTAATGCACTTATAAAAACAGAAGTTACGGCAAAGGATTTTAAGGATTTTGCCAATACCGCAAATGGTATTGGTCTTAGTGATAAGCTGACGGTGTTTATTGCAAAACGAAAGTGTATTTGTTGGCATAAGCGATATTGCCGATTGATTTATTTAATGAAAACTAAATTTTCGGTGCTTTTTGCTAAAATCAAATAAACAAAATTGTAAGGGGAACGGGGTATGATTTCAGTAGTTGTTGCAGCCTATAACGGTGAAAAATTTATTGAAGCTCAGCTTCGTTCTTTGGTTTTACAGTCAAAACCTGCTGACGAGGTTTTGATTTTTGACGACGGCTCGACAGATAGTACGGTTGAAATCGTAAAGAGTTTCATTAAGGAAAATAACTGCAACGGTTGGACTTTTATTGAAAACGCTGAAAATAAGGGGTATTGTAAAAATTTTTTGGAGGGCATCAAGATTGCAAAAGGTGATATAATATTCTTTTGTGACCAGGATGATGTTTGGCACAAAGAAAAGATAGCCGAAATGACGGCGGTTTTAAATGGAAAGCCGGAAATTAAGGCGCTTTGTTGTTGCTGTGACCTTATTGACGGAGAGGGTAAGCCTATTGAAAACCCCGGGAATATCGGGGTACTGTTTTCAAAAAACGACGGCAGTATTGAAGCGTTTTCACCGAGAGAGTTTATCGGCAGGTCGTTTATCAGAGGCTGCTCGGTAGGGTTTAAGCGTGAGCTGCTGCAATATATTGAACCGATTGAATTGAAGGGCTTGCTGTCTCACGATTGGCTGATAACCTTTATTGCGTCACTGACTGGTAGGTGCGCCGTACTGAATAAGGTTTTGATGAGCTACCGCTGTCACGGTGAGAACACCTCATTTGGTGAACGTAAATATGGAAAGACTGCTTTAGATAAACGGATAAACGCCTTAAGGTATTCTGTTTTAGGGCATAAATATATTTTAAATATTGCCGATGATAAAAAATTGGAGCGTAAGATTAAAAATCAAATGGTATTTGAAAATAAACGAATAGCTTATTTGGAAAACGGAGGTCCGGGTGCATTTGTCAAGTGTGCATTATCGGTGCTTAAATACCGTTGTTATTATAAAAGTGCACCAAAAGGCTTTAGGGTTTTTATCGGTGATATTTTGTATCGAAATCGGTCAAAAAAATGATGCTTTTTGTTGTAAAAATGCTTGACAAAAATGATGTGTTATGGTATCATAATTAAAATAAATCTTTGAGGCCTCAGGCTCGGTAAGATTTTTGAAATTTAACCTATTTTTAGGACGTGATTTTTCAAGCCTTGCCGTAAGTGGTGAGGCTTTTATTTAGGAGTTATAATGGAAATTAAGTTTAAAAACTGCTATGACATGAGAACAGGTAAGCTCTCAAAAGCCGACGATTTCAGCTTGACGGTTGTCGGTGGCGGTGCCTCTATTTCCTTTTTTGATTGTATATTATTTCCGGCTTTTTGTGATGTGCACGTACATCTTCGAGAGCCGGGATTTTTTTATAAAGAGACAATTAAATCGGGAACGGCCGCAGCCATGAGGGGAGGCTACAGTGATGTTTGCTCAATGCCGAACCTTAACCCTGTGCCTGACAGTGTCGAAAATATGAAAAAGCAGATAGAAATCATTGAGCGTGACGCTAACATCCGCGTGCATCCTTATGCGTCGATTACTGTTGCCGAACGCGGTGAACAGTTGATTGATATGAAGGCTTTAGCACCCTATTGTATCGCTTTTTCGGATGACGGCAAGGGTGTGCAGAGTGAGGAAATGATGCGTGCCGCAATGCTAAAGGCAAAAGAGCTTGGTATGATAATTGCCGCACATTGCGAGGATAATTCGTTGTTACACGGTGGTTATATTCACGACGGTGAGTATGCTAAAGCAAACGGTCACCGAGGTATATCGAGCGAAAGTGAATGGGGACCTATTGCAAGGGACTTGAGGTTGGCAAAGGAAACTGGCTGTAAATACCACGTTTGCCATATTTCGACTAAGGAAAGTGTCGAGCTTATAAGAAAAGCTAAGGCCGAGGGTGTGGATGTCACCTGTGAAACCGGTCCGCACTATCTTGTTTTAGATGACAGTAATTTGCAGGAAGACGGTCGTTTTAAAATGAATCCGCCTTTAAGAAGCCGTGAGGACAGATTGGCACTTATCGAAGGCTTGAAGGACGGTACGATTGATATGATAGCTACCGACCATGCACCGCATAGTGCCGAGGAAAAGGCAAAGGGCTTAGAAAAAAGCGCAATGGGTGTTGTCGGACTTGAAACGGCAT
>CAJGBX010000057.1 GCA_904501685.1 Clostridiaceae bacterium | reverse complement strand
TTTTCAAAAAGGAAATATTTATCTTTTAAAAGCAATTTCATTCGCTCGGTAAATTTTTCAGGTAAAGACATCGACTTCTCCTTGAATAAATTTCACCCTACTGTCGATAATAATACTGAAAGTGGGGTGACAAAAATGAACAACCAGAACAACAACTACAACAATAACAACAATAATCAGAACAATAATAACAATAGCAACAACAACAATAATAATAATAATAATAATAACAACCAGAACCAGAACAAGAACAACAACAACAATAACAATAACAACAATCAGAACAAGAGCAATAATAACAACAACAGATAATTTTTGCTTGTTCAACCTCAAAAAGCCAAAACATTACGCTTTGGCTTTTTGAATTACATATTTTCGCTCAGCATACCGTCTACTATCGCCGAAAAAAGTTCATTTATACGGTTAAATTGACCGGACAAATGAAGATAGCCAAACAGTGCTTCAACACCGGTCGCAGTGTGATAAAAGGCAACTTTTGTGCTTTTCGGTACACTGCCGACATGGTTATTTCGTCCCCTTTTAAAAACCGACATTTCCTTTTCAGTTAGCATATCTTTAATAATTTCAAACGCCTTGGTTTGAGCATTAGCATTAACAAAATCAACCGATTTCTTATGCAATTCACCCACAGGGCGCTCAACCTCAGATAAATAAGTTCTAACCAAAAGTCCGAATACTGCATCGCCAACAAAGGCAAGTGTTGACGGACTTTTTAACATTGCGTTATCCATAATTTAAGCCACCTTACGGAACATAATTAAACTCAATATCGTACACACAAACGAGGTCATCCTCTTGAACCCCAGCCTTTTCAAGTGCATTGATAATTCCGCTTGCGTGAAGTGTACGCTGAAAATACTGTAGCGACTCATAGTCCTCAGGGTCAACTGTTTCCAAAATTTTGAGAAGCCACGGTGCCTCATCGATAATAAACACACCGTCTTCAACAGTAAGACGGAAATCTCGTTTTTTAACGACAGTAAAGTCCTCCTCAGGTATCGGCTCAGCCTCATATTTCACTATCGGTGGAAGCTTGTCCAGCTCACGGGCAACACAATTTATAACATCCTTCGTACCCTCGGAAATTGCCGCCATACATTCAAAATATTCATAACCTTGACCTTCAAAATAATCACGAATCCTTTTTAAGGTTTCATCATCAGTCAAGTCGCACTTGTTAGCAACAACAATCTGCTTACGCTCCGCCAATTCGGGACTAAAGGATTTTAATTCATAATTTATTTTTTCAAAATCGTCAATCGGGTCTCTACCCTCACTGCCGGCAACATCAATCACATGGACAAGCAGACGGCAACGCTCAACATGACGCAAAAACTCGTGTCCCAATCCCAAACCGTCACTCGCGCCCTCAATAATACCGGGAATATCAGCCATAACAAAGGATTTACCCTCATCAATCTTCACAACTCCCAAGGTCGGTACAAGGGTAGTAAAATGGTAATTGGCAATTTTAGGCTTAGCCTCACTTACAACTGAAATAAAGGTGGATTTTCCGACATTCGGGAAGCCGATAAGGCCGACATCCGCTAACAATTTAAGCTCTAAGGTAACATCTAATTCTTCACCGGGAATACCGGGCTTGGCAAACTTAGGTATTTGACGGGTCGAGGTAGCAAAGTGACAGTTACCCCAACCGCCGTTACCGCCTTTAGCCACAACTACCGGCTCATCATCCGAAATATCCGCAATGATTCTACCCGTTTCCTTGTCCTTAACCAAAGTACCCTTTGGCACATAGAGAATCAAATCAGGTGCAGATTTACCGTTACAGCGGGATGCTCCGCCGGGCTGACCGTTTTCAGCCAAATATTTACGCTTATATCTGAAATCGGCAAGTGTGGAAAGATTGGTATCGGCCTTAAAAACAACGTTACCTCCCTTTCCTCCGTCACCACCGTCGGGTCCGCCGGCTGCTACATATTTTTCACGGTGAAAGGAAACCTTACCGTTACCGCCGTCGCCGGCTTTTATATGAATATTTGCAATATCTACAAACATAAATTTCTCCGTTAAAAATTTTAATTTAAATAAACAAAATTAAAGAAAAAACCCGAGATAAACTCGGGTTTTAACAACAAATTACTGCTCTACTGCGTAGATGCTGACCTGCTTGCGGTCACGACCTAAACGCTCGAACTTTACCTTTCCGTCAATAAGAGCGAAAAGTGTGTCATCAGAGCCCTTGCCTACATTTGCACCGGCATGGATATGAGTACCTCTCTGACGAACAATGATGTTGCCTGCAAGAACAAACTGACCGTCTGTTCTCTTAACACCGAGGCGCTTGGACTCACTGTCACGGCCGTTCTTAGTCGAACCGACACCTTTTTTGTGAGCAAACAGCTGAATGTTTAACTTTAACATAAGTTACACCTCCAAGTAAACTTTTACGTGATTTCGATATTGGTTTGCAAGCTCGCTTGCGTGCAGATAAAATCCTTTTAAGGTTACCTGCGACTCTGAGATATTAGTTTTTACTTCTATTTTCATATACCCGTCACTCACGTCAGCAGATACATCTGCTTTAACTATTTCCGACAAGGTATTGGCGGTTAAATACGCCGCAGACGACACTGCCGAGCAAACAATCTTACCCTCTGTATCTTCTGCCGATACGGTACTGTGACCCGAAATTTCAAAGGCAACAATCAAACCGTCAATTTTAAAAAAACTAATCTCGGTCATTTTTACACCTTAGCCGATTGAGTTAATCTGAACCTTGGTGTACGGCTGTCTGTGACCCATCTTACGAGCGGAACCCTTCTTGGGCTTGTAGGTAAAGACAGTAATCTTCTTACCCTTTCCGTTCTTAAGAACGATACCTTCAACCTTAGCGTCAACGTAAGGAGCACCTACCTTAAGCTCTCCGTTGTCGTCACAAACTGCAATAACCTTATCGAATACTACAGTTTCCTCTTCGGCTGCAGTAAGCTTCTCGACAAAAATAATGTCGCCGCTTGTTACGCGGTACTGCTTGCCGCCGGTTTCGATGATTGCGTACATAATATTGGCACCTGCCTTAATTCAAGACTCGCTACTGTCAGGTGGGAAAATCCACTTTAACCCACAGTATGCGGCTCATATACTGTACCACAAACAATCAAAAAAGTCAAGCATTATTTTTACAATTTTAGTATTATTTTGTCAAAGTTCCGCCATCGGTTTTGATAACCAAAAGAATACGCTCCTCCTGCAAATTTTCAACATTCACATACACTAATATTTCCTCATTATCAACACCGGTACAGTTAAATTCATAGCAGTGCTTTTCCATATTTCCCGAGGACGGAATTATACACCGTTTGGCCGAATTGATTTTCAATGCCGGCGAAAGACTGTTTCGTGCCTCATCCATTGAATATTTAGGTGTAGAAATAGTGCGGTTATAATGATTTGCCAAATATCCACCTGCCTCAACAAGCACTATTTCACCGGTATCAAGTGCAACACCAACCTTAATCAAGTCGGGATAGCAAACCGTAGCGCCCTCCTTATGAGCAAAGTTCACTGTGCAAACTCCCTCATCAGCAAAATAATAGGTTGTTACAAAGCTTGCACCCTTAACCCTTTTGAGATATTCCTCAGCCTTTTCGACCGCTTCCTCATAGGTTAAAGCTTGCTCGTTAATTTCACGGTGCTTTCGCATATAAATAACAAATCCACCCTGCTTAGTGACCGAAAAGCTCAAACTTCCGTCAGTGAAATTATAACAAGGCACCTTGCCCTCAGTATCAGCCTCTGCCATAAAACCCGAAACATCAATGCCAAGTATTTCTCCGCCTTTTTTTAAAGCGGCTTCGCTTGTCACGGTCTCAGTATTTTTAAGCATTTTCATTTCACCGTCAAGCATATGGTCAGAAAAAGGACCGTCGTACAGCAAGGTCGGATAATCAGTCAGCAGTTCCTCCAGCTCGGTCAGGTTACTGCCGAAGCTATCATCTACCGCATTGCCGATACCTGCCGCAAGCTCATTATCCCACACACCCTCGCGGTCATAGTCTACTCTCACTTCGCTAACTGCACCTGATACCAATTGAGCAGTTTTAGACAGTGAATGTAAATTCTCACGCTCATCATCATTCAAATCTTCGCCGTTTATAACCTTTTTGGATAAATATAGTGTGTAATCTCCCGCCTGAGCTAAAAATTTATTGACATTTTCAAGCTCAGCGCTTGAATAAGGCAGTTGCGAAAGTGAGTTTTTAGCAACCGTTGTTTCGGTACAAAGCTCAACCGCAAGCTCACTTAATTGAGTTGCCGTAGTAGCGTAAAGACTTTTTTGTAATGCAACGCTGATATTATATAGACTTGAGTCCAATTCATCCAAATGCATACTGTAAATGTGTCCAATCTGCATATTATGACGTTCGGCTTCACGTGAATTTACAATTATAAAACCGAAAACCGATAAAACTGTTGCTGAAATAAAGCTTATAAATCTTATAAATGTTCTTTTGGTTATTTTCATAATATTCTTCTTCCTTTTTAGGATTATTTTACCTCATAATTTGTTAATTATTTATTTACACAATTCCTTGATTTTCCTGTAAAAAAATATTGTAATTATGTGTATTTTATAGTATAATTATCGTGTATGAATGGGAAGTGTTTGCAAACAATGATATATCTTGATAACAGTGCCACAACCAAACCTTGTGAGCGTGCAATTTCTGCTTTAAACAGTGCTTTAATTGAGAACTGGGGAAACCCGTCCTCTCTTTATAAATTAGGCTTAGAGGCTGAGAATATTATAAGCTCTGTAAGAACCGAAATTGCCGATATGATAAATGCCCGCGAGGATGAAATTTTCTTTTTGGGTAGCGGTACAGAGGCTAATAATTTAAGCATTATCGGCGCAGTAAATTTAATGAAACGCCGCGGCAACAAAATTGTCACCACATCGGTTGAGCATCCGTCGGTTTTAAATACCTGCAAGTATTTGGAACAGCAAGGCTTTGAGGTTACATATATCAAACCCGAAAGTGACGGTAATTTAAGTTGTGAAAAGGTGCTTTCGGCAGTTGACGAAAAGACTGTTCTGGTATCGGTTATGCTTGTAAACAATGAAACAGGATGTATCTTCCCTGTGGCAAAAATTGCGGAAGGCTTAAAGCAAAAAAAGTCAATAGCAATTATGCATACCGACTGTGTCCAAGGCTTTGGCAAAATGCCGCTAGATGTAACCGAACTTGGTGTTGATCTACTTACTGCAAGCGGTCATAAAATCCACGGACCAAAAGGCATCGGCTTCCTATATAAGAAAAAAACTCTCCAATTAAAACCGATAATTTTCGGCGGCGGTCAAGAAAAGGGGCTCCGCTCGGGCACTGAGGCAGTACCGTTAATTGCCGCCTTAGGCGGTGCAATTGATGATTTATCAGTCACCGACAGCTTTAATAAAATAAAAAGACTTCACGCTTACGCTTATAACAAATTATCGGCTATTGACGGCATTTTAATCAATTCACCGAAAGAAAACTCTCTTCCCTTTATAATTAATATTTCTGTAAAGGGCTTAAGGTCTGAAACACTCCTACACTTTTTGGAAAGCAAGGAAATATACGTTTCCAGTGGCAGTGCCTGTTCAAAAGGTAAAGGAAGTCACGTTTTGACCGAAATGGGATTAAGTGCTGACCGTACCGATTCAGCCTTAAGAATCAGCTTTTCTAAATTCAACACCGATAACGATATAGATTTACTCTGTGAGGCATTAGCAGTTGCACAAAATTCACTTCGAAAAAAAGGATATTAAGATGAAAGAAATTATACTTATCAAAAACGGTGAGCTTGCATTAAAAGGCTTGAACCGTTCAACATTTGAAGATGTTTTAGTAAAGAACTTAAAGTACAGAATTAAAAAATGCGGTCCTTGTGAAATTAAAAAGTCACAGTCAACCATAATGGTTGAGCCGAAGAGTGATGATTTTGATTTTAAAGCCGCATTAAAGGCTACCGAAAAAGTATTTGGTATTGCTGCTTTCTCGCGCGCTGCGGCATTACCTAAGAATATGGATGATATAAAGGAATTTGGTGTACCCTATTTAGCCGATGCACTGAAAAATATAAAAACCTTTAAGGTTGAATCTAAGCGTTCCGATAAAAAATTCCCCTTGGGCTCATTGGAAATCAGCGCAGAGTTCGGCGGTGCTTTATTAGAAAAATATCACCACCTTTCGGTTGATGTTCATAATCCCGAGGCAGTGGTTGTGGTTGAAATCCGTGACAATTACGCTTACGTCCGTTGCGGACAGATAAAGGGTGCCGGCGGTATGCCGGTCAGCACCGGCGGAAGAGCTGAAATTCTTATTTCAGGCGGAATTGACAGTCCGGTAGCCGCTTGGATGATGGCAAAGAGAGGAATTCAGCTTGCCGCAGTTCACTTTGCAAGTCCTCCTTATACAAGTGCCAGAGCTGAGCAAAAGGTACACCGATTGCTTTCTAAGGTAGCACAGTACAGCGGTCCTATCGGTCTTCATACAATTCCTTTTACCGAAATTCAGGAGCAAATTGCTGAACACTGCAAGGAAGAATATTTTACCCTTATTATGCGTCGGTTTATGATGCGTATTGCCGAAAAAATGGCAATCAAGGAGCACTGCGGTGCCTTGATAACAGGTGAAAGTGTCGGTCAGGTAGCAAGTCAAACCTTGCCCGCCTTAAACGTTACCAACTCGGTTGTTGAAATGCCGGTTTTACGTCCGTTAATCGGTATGGATAAGGATGAAATTATTGATATTTCAAGAAAAATCGACACCTTTGATATTTCGATTGAGCCATTTGAGGATTGCTGCACAGTATTTACACCCAAGCACCCCAAAACACGTCCTGAGCTTTCAAAATGCATTGAAGCCGAAAGCGTTTTGGATATTGACAGCTTAGTTGAACGAGCAGTTTCAGGTGCCACATTTATGATGATTGATTGATTATGACAGTAGAGTTAATTTCAATAGGTACCGAGCTTTTGCTCGGTAATATACTTAATACTAATGCGCAGTATCTCTCAACCGAAATGGCGGCTTTGGGCTTTGATATGTACTATCAATCCACCGTCGGAGATAATTTTGAGCGTGCGGTAGATACAATCAAAACTGCCGTCAACCGAAGTGATATTGTGATAATAACCGGCGGTCTTGGCCCAACACCTGATGACCTTTCCAAAGAAGCCGCTGCAAAAGCCTTGGATTTAGAGCTTTTTCTTGATGAGGAGAGCTTAAATTCGATTAAAGAGTTTTATAAGAAAACCGGCCGTACTATGCCTGAGGCAAACCGAAAGCAGGCACTTTTCCCTAAGGAACGTTGCACAATATTCCCCAACTCTAACGGCACAGCACCCGGTTGTGCTATGGAATCCAAGGACGGCACTGTCGTAATTTTAATGCCGGGTGTTCCTTATGAAATGAAGCAAATGTTTCACTCCTTCGCTAAGCCATATTTAGAAAAAATGAGCAATAAAACCTTGGTCTCACGAAATGTACTAGTGGCCGGTATCGGTGAATCAATGCTCGCATCTATCATTCCTGACCTTTTAGAGCAAACTAACCCCACCGTTTCACCCTACTGTAAGCCGTGCTTGGTCACATTAAGGGTTACCGCTTCCGCTGAAACCAAGCAAGCCGCCGCTTGTAAGTGCGATAAAACCGTTAATGAGCTTCATAAGACCTTAGGTGAAAATATAGTCGGTATTGATGTCGGCAGTATTGAAAATGCAGTTGTAAAATTGCTTAAAGAAAAAGGCTTAAAGCTAGCCACTGCAGAATCCTGCACCGCAGGTAAAATCTCGGCGGCTATCACATCGATTGCCGGTGCAAGTGAGGTTTTTGACTTCGGCGCTTCGACCTATTCAAACGAAATGAAGCAAAGGCTTTTAGGCGTAAGTGCCCACACATTAAAGTTATACGGTGCCGTAAGTGCCGAGACTGCTTGTGAAATGTCAAGAGGTATTTTAAATTATACAAATGCCGATTTAGGGCTAGCCGTCACCGGCGTTGCAGGACCGGGTCAAAGTGAAAATAAGCCTGCCGGCTTGGTTTACATCTCGCTTTCCGATAAAAATCACACTTGGATTGAGCGTTTAATGGTCGGCAAAGCCGAAAATGACCGTGAAAAGGTTCGGAACTGCGCCGTTACCACTGCGCTTGACTTAGTAAGAAGATATTTAGAATTTTTACCAAAAACACTCCCTGGGCATTATAGTGAAGACTCACCGACGCCGATTGTCCCTGAGCAATTCGCACTTAGTATGTTAAATAAATAATTCATATACTCAACGCCTTACGGCAGATAAGGAGATTTTATGTTTAACAAAAAAAAGAAAACAATGTATGTTCCCGATGAAGAGGTTATGCTTTACAACAAGGCTAAAAAGGAAGCCGAAGCCAAGGAAGCTGATAAAGCTGTTGATGTACCGGACGTCACCGAAA